>JBAZWU010000001.1:300000-475699 GCA_041660185.1 Elusimicrobiota bacterium
AATTCGTATCAGTTCCGGGTGGATTTAAAGGACCATCGTGTGATGAGCGATGACAGCGCCGCGCGCCAGGACTTTTTGCAAGCCCCTTCCCCCGCCGCTCATGTCAGCAACCCGATGGCCAACGATATCGAGTCGATCCTGAGCGCGGTGGACCTGATGAATAAACAGAAGCTGCGGATTTTGATTGGAGGCAAGGGCCGAAGCAAAAATGAACGGAAAAATCGGCAGACCGCCGTCGATACGGCGCAGGCCAAAGTGCAACGAACCCTCGTTTATTTTCGAACGCGATATCCCGAGAAAATACTTCAAAATATTGCCCGGGCTTATCTCTTTTCGGCGTTACTGAATGCTCATGGATAACTCGAAAGACGTCATCCCCGAGTGCCCCTGTCGGGGATCCATGGATTCCCTGCACCGTCCACCCGCTGAATCAAACGGTCGGTGCGGCCCCGTCAATGAGGACATCGACAGGGGGTCGGGGCTGCTAGCGACCGCAGGGAATGACGAAGGTAGGGTGTTACGAAATGGCTAGGTACTGGGTTTATCTCAACGATCACGTGGTCGGACCTTTCGATGTGGAACAGCTCATCCGGCTGCGCGGTTTTTCACGTCAAACACAGGTCTGCATCGACGACCATTCCGGAAAACCCGGGACATGGATCAGTTCATTCGAGATCCCTGAACTCGCGCACATTTTCAAGGCGGCCGGCGAATGGAGCGAGTCAATTCCAGCGCCTGCGCCAATCCCCCGGCAGGCTCCGAAGCCTCCGGTGTCCCGTCCCGTGCCTCGACCGGCTCCGGCAATGATTGCGTCCAGACACCGGCAAACGCATGGGGGTTGGTTATGGCTTATCCCCCTGCTGGCTGTTCTGGCGGCGGGTGGATGGGCCTGGTTCCGTTATCAGGACCAGCGGGCGCGGCGCAACGATCAGATTCTGGCTCAACAATTAGTGGAAACCACTCTGCTCCCGAAGGGTAGCCTTTACGGTTGTTTGCGGGATTATCTGGCGGAAAAGCGTCTGCAACGCCGTTGGGATTTTGAACGGACTCCAACCGGCTTATGGAACGCCTCGGTGTCGGTTTACGGAGGCCCCAGTGCCATGACGCTCTATGCGTTTGAAGTCAACCTGCAGGCGCAGACGGTCCGGCCGCTGAATACCGCGGCGGCTCATTTGCTGGCCGAGGGATTTCGGTCACCGGTTTCCACTTCGATCAAGAAACCTCCGTCTCCGCCGGCTCCTTCGCCCGTGGAACGGAGCAAGGCGGGTTTAACGGCTTATCAGAAGTCGATTGAAAAAGGCGACTTTGCGGAGGTGTGGCGAAGCTTCAGCGACCATAAGCGTTCTGAAATGCTGAAAGCTGGGATCAGTCAGGACGGTTTTGTCCGCGTGCAGTCCCTGACGCACGGGCTGGAGTCCGGACTTCACTACACGCTCTTGAAAACCAAACAGGAATCTGAAAAACAGATACTGGTTTTATGGCGTCAGAGCCAACCCAACCACCCCGACCTTTTCCTGAAACAACTCTGGGTATTCGAAAACGATGAGTGGAAGCTGGAAGACGAACAAAAACGGTCGGCGGAAACGACGCCATCGCCTGCGGCGAAACCCCCGTCGTCAAACCAAGCCCCTTCTCCGTCCAAACAGCCGCTTCTTTCTTTGCCCGGCCTGTCAAATTAATTATGATGTTCATATGACGTTTTTCCTCCAAATGCGCGAGCGTTTTCGACGATGGATCCGGCCCGGCTGGGATCAAATCACCCGTTTCTGGAGCGTTTTCAGCATGCGCGCCAAATTGTCGTTTGTTTTCAGCGGGCTGATCCTGGGGATGACGGTTTTTTTCTATGTTTTTGCGGTTTTTCAAACGACCCGTGAAATCAAGATCAGCGCCATCTATAAAGGGCACGCCGTTGCTGAGGCGCTGAAAGGCGAGGTCGTCTACGCGCTTCAGAGCAAGAATTTTCCCAATCTGGATTTTACGTTTCACCGGCTGGCGTCCAGCAAAAACGATATCGCTTATGTGATTCTTCTGGATCCCAGAGGCGTTATCCTGTCCGGCAGCGAACCGGAACAGGCGGGCCAGACCCTGGCCGATTCGATCACCCGCCAGAGCCTGTCTTCGGCGGGGGCGCGTGTGCAGTTCAAACGGCGGGACATCGAGGGGCAGGGCTTCAGCGAGTTATGCGATGTGTCCGTTCCGATTATCTCGCGCGGCAAGCGCGTGGCCACGCTGCGGGTGGGGATTTCGCTGACCCAGTACCTGCTGGCCAACGCCCCCCGCATCCGTTGGACGATAGCGCTTTTCGCGCTTCCGTTCGCCTTCTTGTCGATTTTGATAGCCATGAAACTCTCGCAGTCCATCACCCATCCGCTGAGAGCGCTCACCCAGGCGGTCTCCGAAGTGGGTCAGGGGAATTACAGCGTCCAGCTGCCGCTCAGCCGCCACGATGAAATCGGCGAAGTGGCTCAGATCTTCAATAAAATGGCGTTGAATTTGAAGGAGAATTTCTCAAAAGTGTCCGATATGGCGAACCGGGATGGACTCACCGGTCTCTACAATGCACGTTTCTTTCAAGAGGCGCTGGCGCACGAGCTTGAGCGCGTGAAGCGCAACGGCCAACCCTTGTCGTTGATTATTCTGGACGCGGACCGCTTCAAGCGGGTCAATGACCGTTACGGCCATCCGGTCGGAGACCAGATCCTGCAGCATGTGAGCCGGATGGTGCGTTCGGTTCTGCGCGGTTATGATGTGCTGGCCCGTTACGGCGGCGAGGAGTTCATTGCGCTTCTAACGGATACGGCCGCACCGCAGGCGCTCATTTTAGCCCAACGCCTGCGAAAAACAGTGGAGCAGCACCCCTATGCTTTGAAAGAGGGCGGCGTCATCAAGGTCACGATCAGCATTGGCGTGGCGCAATCCCGGCCTCCTCACGAACGAAAAGAGGTGATCAGCCAGGCGGATCAGGCCCTCTACCGTGCCAAGGAAACCGGCCGGAATAAAGTCGTCCTGTTTAAATCCACAGACGCGGCTGAACTCCCGGACCAGAAATCATCGCCTGCCCCTGCCGCCCCCACGACACCGACCTTTCTTTAGTATTGATTTTCCGTCAAAACCCATTAACCTTATCGGGATGGCTTACTGGATTGAAGAAGACCTTCTTCCCGAAGATATTTTATCGGTTGACGAGCCGGCCGAGCGGCCCTTCCGGCGGCTTTGGCAAGCGCTGCGTCATTTAGTAGACTGGCCAAAGCAGGTGCGCCGGTGGTTCCAGGAGCAGGTTCGGGGCGAGGTTCGAACGTTTCAACAGATTCGATGGGATGACCATTTGAGTGTTCGTAAGGGATTTCTGGTTGGGGTCTTGATCGGTTTCTCAGCTGTTGGGTCAACGTTGTGGGCGCTTTCCTCCCTGCCGTATTTCACCGGGCGTTCTCCCGAACCGGTTCTTTCGTCTCATCAAATCCCGATTCCGCGTTTCGCCGTGCCCACAGAGCTCTCCTGGTTCTTTATCCAGTTTCCTTATGTGTCCCCCTCCTCCGTGATCCGTCAGAAAAATAATCACACGTTTATCATCAACGATAAACCGCACCGCCGGGAATACGTCATTGTGGTCGGGCAGCAGTTCCGGCGGGTTGAAATTTACCGATCGGATGACGGGACACAGTCCCGGCAAGTTCAGGTCTTTACGCCGGGGGCCAAAAAGATTGTCTGGTTTAACGGTCCGAAAGTGGTGGGGCAGTCTCAGGCGACGGATGGTAATCTGTGGATGTGGCGGGGGCCGCTCTGGAACGCGCACCATTTGAAGATTTACGGATTAGCCGATAGCTGGCTGTACGCACCCTACAAAAAGTACTCCTGCGCCGGATTTGTCCACCGATTCCTTTTTGAAGCCGGTATTCGTGTTCCGATTCTGGATGCCTGGGATTTGGCGCGCCAGCCGTGGAAAGCCATTTCGCGCGAGGAGATGGAGCCGGGAGACATCATCACCATCCGGGCCGCTAGCCGGGCGCATCAGCGGTTCTGGCGCCACCGGATTACGCACGTGGGGGTGTATATCGGCAACGGCAAGATGATTCACGCTTCCTCGGACCGGCGTTCGAAACGCGCATGGGTCCGCATCGCCAATCTCGACGACTTCCGCGGCCGCCTCGATAAAATTCTCCGCCCGCCTGAACTCCTCTAACGGCAGTTCCAAGTTCCAAGTTCCAAGTTACAAGTTACGAGATCCAAGATTGAATATTTTGCTTACGACTTGCTCTAAGAGGCATGGGTGGTTTTCATGCGTTTGAGGATATTCAAGCTTGGGGTCGGGCGAGGGAACTGGCCCGGCAGGTTTATTTGGTTTCCAACACCGATGATTTTCGCAGAGACTACGGTTTACGAGACCAAATACGAAGAGCAAGTGTCTCGGTTATTTCAAATATTGCCGAGGGTTTCGAAAGAGATGGGAATACTGAATTCGCAAGATTCTTGACGATGGCCAAGGGTTCCAGCGGAGAAGTCCGGGCGCAGGTCTATATTGCTCTGGATCAGGGGTACATTAGTCAGGATCAAGCGCAGAAGTTGATCTCATTAGCCCAAGAAGTAAGCCGAATGATCGCCGGCCTTATCGCCTATCTCCGTTCCCATCATTAGATACTTCGAGTCATAGTTCCAGGTTACATGCCGGAGATGTTTGTCGTGTGTGAGATCGTTTGAGCGGGTTTTTAAAGGTGTTTAACTTGTAACTTGCAACTTGTTACTTGTTACTGACTCTTCGGGGTTTGGATGACGCGAAGGGGAATGGCTTTGACCATGTTTCCTTCGACGAGGATCTCGATGGAGTAATGGCCGGGCTGCTGGAAAGGGACGTTAAAAAATCGCAGCGGCAACATGACGGTCTGTTTCCATCCCTGCGGCGAATCAGGAGACTTCGGAACCACCAGTTCCCCCTTGGCCGAGGCGATGTGATGCGCGTCCGCATCCAACAGGAGAATCTCAAGATTTTGTTTGCGGTCCAGGTCATGCGGTCCCAGGAGCAGCCGCACCACCACCGCCAGAACCGGGTGGGTGGCTGGAAAGGCGGGTACATGAATCGTGTCGAACGCTCCGCCGAGAACAAACAGCTTCCCCAGCGACACATCCGCGGCATCCGCTAAAAACGCAAAATCCAAATCCATGGATCGGATTCTAGCAAATAGCGATCAGGGTTGTTGTCGCCGGGGTTGGCATGACGGGCGGTGACAATCGATTCGTTTAGAGGAGACGGCGAAAAAGAAGTACCCCGCGATTCTGACTCTGCAGCCGGAAGTTGTTCGCTTCCAGGTACTGATTCAACCGGGCCTGGGTTTCCGGCCCATCGCGCAGCAGGTCCTGGACATCCACCAGGATCACGTCAGGGATGAACGAAAACGCATCGGCTTCATACTCTTCGTTATACAGGGCGATCTTCGGTCGAAAAGAGAGAGCGGGCGCAAAAGCGGAAGAGGTCCAGACTGATTCGTTCGGGCCGATGCTCAACAGGGCTGACCAGGCCGCCTGCAGTTTCTGCGGGGACAAGTGTATGAAAGCGACATGGACCGCCATCCGGTAACAGCCAATGCTGGTTGTCGCCAGAACAATGGCCACCAGGTAAGGGCGCAGCCGTTTTTTCCACGTCCAGGCTCTCGCCAAACCATGAACCGTTCCCCAGCACAGGAGCGGTACCAGATATGACGAATAATTAAAAACCAGAAGCCAGTACAAGTTGTAGTCAGGAAATGCGATCTGATGCGGGGCATTCGTTAGAAGCACCGCCAGAAAAGCGGGTGGAAAAAATAGGATAAGACCCCCGGTTGAATAGAGGAGTGACAAAAAGGGTGTGAATCTTTGCGGCGGCCAGGCCCAACGTTCGATCAGCTGAAGGGGATGAGAAATCACTCCCAAAGCCGTGGGCGGTGGATCCCCGCTGGCGCCCCCGGTGAAGTATCTCCATTTCGAGGGGAGATCCTGCTGGAAGTGGCCCATGATGCTCAAGGAGACCAGCCATCCACCCAGGCCTGTCGCCAGGAGGATCAATCCGAGTTTTCGTTTATGGGGAAGACAACAAGAGGCGATGCCTAAGGCTGCCAGCGCGATCCCGGCTTCTTCTTTCGTCAATAAGAGTCCCATAGACCAGAGCACCATCGCTCTCCATCGATCTTTCTCCCAGGACAAAAGCACCATTAAGAATAAGGGTATCGCCAGGGGCGTGGGATAAAAAGCCGTGCTCAAGCATCCCTGGAAAAAAGGATTCGTCAAAAACCATGCGCTGATCAGATAGCCCCATCCCCGGCTCAACCCCACGCGGCGGCAGAGATGCCACACGATAAAAATACTCGACAAGATCAGGAGCCCATGAACACAGATGACCAGTAGAGGAGAGCCCGCCAGCCGCGCCAGGGGCGTGTAGAGGACGGTCACGGGTTCAAAATGGTCACCCAACTGCGTGCGCAAATGAAGGAAGGAGTTCGGCAAAAACCCTGCGGCGCCCGTCTGCCAGATCATCGACAGATACATCGAAACATGATGCATGCTCTGGAGAACCAGGTACTGGCACGTCTTGAGAACCAGCATCCAGCCCGCGAAGAACACCAGGAGAATGCCCCCCACCCATCGAATAATCCGAGGAGGTTGTTCGGCAGAAATCCAGGATTGAATCCGCTTCCACCCCCGAGGGGTCAGGACGTAAACCGCCGCCGCGCCAACAGGCACGGCCAGCATCTTGCAGAGGGTGGAATAAAACACCGGCAGCCACATCGCCAGAACGATTCCGTGAATGTGAAGGGACGCCAACTGCAGCAGGAGTCTGCCTGAATAGGTTGTCAACGGCTTTCGCGGAACGTGCGTCGAGCGTTTCGGAGGTGGTTGCGTGCGTCGAGGGCCTGGGGGCTGTCCGCGCCGTATTGAGCGACAGCAGCGCGGTAGTCCGCGCGGACCTTCTCCAGATTACTGTCGAGAGGGGGCGGCATCGGTCCCCCGGGCGGCGGGCCAAAATGGTCCATCGGGGGAGGACGGTGAGCATGCCGGCGTCGAATTTGTTCGAAGCGTTGCCGCTGCTCGGGGGTCAGAACCTGCTGGATGGCCTGAACGGAATCCCGGTGAATCTCCGAGAGATCCCAGGAGACTTCTTCATTGACCTGGCGCGCGCGTTCATGGGCCTTCTCGAAAATCGTCCGGATGGAGGCTTTCTGTTCCGGGCTTAAATGAAGATCTTTGCTCATGCGGTTCATGCGATGTTTTTCGAAAAAGGCGGGTGACATCCTGTGCCTTAAAGGGTAAGAACCACAAACCACCCCCGCGACAAATCCTAAACCAAACATGGCGGCTAGCAGCAAAGAAGCCTTTAATTTTCCACCCATGATTCTCCTCCTAAAACAAGACCGGTGTGATTCGGATTTGTTGTGACGGCCGAAACCAATTGGATCGCTTCCTGTTGAGTTGTCCCGCCTTCCAGCAAGGTGTCCAGCGATGGGGTGGCCGTCTGGAAATAATAAGCGGATGTGAGAATAACAAAGAGGCTTGCCGCGGCGGTGATCTGGCTCATCCAGCGCCACTGCACCCACCAGGGATCTTTCTGCAGGGCCTCCCGATCTTCGATCCCCGCCAGAACGCGGGTCCACAGAAAAGGAGGAGCCTGGACCGTTTGATCCGGGAATAGTTCAGTCGATAAATGAACCCATTGGTCCAGTTCTTCGCGGCAGGTTGGACAGGTCGCTAAATGAGTTTCGAGCGCCTGCCGTTCTTCGGGCACGCATTCGTGATCATAATAGGCTTCCAGAGAAGCTCGAACTTGGTCGCAGCGGATCATGGTTTTTCCTCACCCTGTAAGACGGTTTTGTCACCGGAAATGTTCCCGCCTTCGCCAAGGCTACGGCGGGCAGACCCATATTTTCGAGCAAAAACGGTTTTCAGCGCCTTCCGGGTACGGTTCAGTCGGGACTTGATCGTGTTAACACCGCACTTCATAGCCACAGCCAGTTGTTCGTACGAGTACCCCTCCACTTCGCGCAGAGTCAACAGGAGGCGTTGATCGGGGTCCAGTGTGTCCAGCAGATGCGTCATGTCCGTCATGTTACTGGTTGTCTCGATGGATTGTCCCGGCAATTCGTGAGTCGGGGCTTTGAGATTTTCCACGGCGGTTTTGTCACTTTCGTCATGGAGAGGTTGATCGAGAGAAATCTCAACCGGCCGGCGCTTGCGGAGATGATCCAGACAGTGATTGGAGGCGATACGAAAGAGCCACGTATAGAAGGCCGAATCTCCCTGGAAGGAAGGGAGGGCGAAGTACGCCTTGATGAAAATTTCCTGGGTAAGATCCTCGGCCAGTTCTTTCCTGGCGACCATCGAGATCACCAGGCGAAAAAGACGGTCCTGATAGCCTTCCACCAGGCAGCGATAAGCGTCTTTATCGCCTGCTTGCGCCCGCTGGATATTCGCGCGTTCCTCTGGCAGAGAATTTCCCTGGTGTGGATGGCTCACTTTTGGATTATAGGAGATTAATTGAGTCCAACGCGTTGGCGGGCGGCTAAGGCGTTAACGGCGTAGCGGAACATTTTCGGCTCATCCCCGTGCAGGAGGACGTCCACCTGAAGATGGTTCTTCTGCGAAGAAAAAGTCAGGGCCATTTCTTCCATGTCTCCTTCAATGGACAGGCTCCCATCCTCAATCTCCCAGGTGCTGCGGCCTCGTCCCAGGTCGTGATCGCATTTCTGAAGCGAGCGATGCGAGATACCGACACAGAAAAGAACCCCGTCCGGATCATCGGACACCTGCAGGTTTAAGGTAGCCCCCAGGGTCGTTTCTTCAAACCAAAGCCGGTCAGCGATGCTGATGCAGTTCATGCGCTCTCCGTTTCTCTCTTGAGAAGTAACGCCATGCAGGAAGAAATGCAACCGTGAAATAAGGGTGCAAATCATTGCTAAATCATCTCGGTGGATCGGTAGGGGTGGTTAAATCAGGCTGAGTTTTAGAACAGATATTTTTTGTGACGCTAACGGTTCTTAAGAGATCAGGTGGGTGTTTGGGGGCAATTCGCGGTTTCGGTCACCGGAAGAAGGCGGTGTCGGAGACGGGATAAAAGGAACCAGGCGGAGAGGACAAAAAGGCCCAGGTAAACCCAGTTCAGGGGTTGGGGGTGACGCAGCGTCTGGATCAGACGCTCGCCAAAAATACAGACCACAATAATGCCGGGTGAAACGCCGAGGACCGTGCCGATCAGAAAATCACGAAAGCGGATATGAGAGGCCCCGGCGACAAGATTCAGAATGCTGAAAGAGGCGATTGGGAAAATGTGCAGGGTGACGATGGTGATCACCCCATGCCGTCCCAGGGATCGACTGAGGCGGTCCCAGGAGGAGCCGGCCAACCGGTGCGCGAAATCCTGGCGCAGAACCCGTCCGACGCCGTAAACAGCCATTCCGCTCAGCAGCGATCCTAATTCAGCGTAAACAAAGGCGGTCATCGGCGGGAAGGTAAAGGCCGTTGCCCAGATGAGCAGGGCGTGCGAAATAGCCAGCAGTCCGGCTCCAACGTAAATTAATGGAACGATGACCGGTGTCCAGCGCAGGCTTCGGAGATGTTTCCCCCAGAGGGTCAGAGAGTCCAGATCAACCCAGTGATGGAGCGGAGTCCATTGCCACGCCGCCGCCAGGACGATGAAAAGCGTTAAGACCAGGATAAAGTAATTGCGCGGTTCTTTCATCGTTGGCACATATTCTAAATGGTAATCGCCGAGCTTGCACGCAAAAAAATCAGCTTCGTCAACGTCTTTTCGCCGAGAGCGCGCTGGATGGCTTCCCGATAGATGGACACCTGCGGCTGGTAGCGTGCGGCCAGGGAAGCGGTCTCCCGGTCTTTTGGAAGCCGATCGGTTTTATAGTCCGCAACAATCAGTGTACCGTCGGGGAGGCGGTAGAGAAGGTCGATGGAGCCGCGCATCAGCCCGTTGTCTGGTTGTGCATAAAAGAAGGGGATTTCCCGACCTAGAATCGTTGCCGTTTTAATTTCGTTGTAGGATTCAGAGCCGACAAACCCGTCCAGAATAACCTGTGCTTCTTTCTCGACCGCGGCGGAGGACGGTGACGTGAGCGGGAGTCCCGCGGAAGCGAACAGGTTCCCTATGACTTGGCGAAGGCGCGCGGGGATCTCGCTTTGAGTCTTGCTGAAATCCCACTGTTCCAGAAACCGGTGGATCAGTGTACCCAGTATTTTCGCTTCATCCGGAAGGAGGCGTTTCTCGTCATCGTTAGGGAACACCACAAACTCGTCATCCTCCGCGGACTCTGGCGGCCCCGCCCTCCTGTCGATGTTCTCATAGACGGGGCCGCACCGACTGATGGATTCGACGGGTGGACGGTGCGGAGGATCCATCAGTGTCGTACGGCCTGATAGGTTCCCCGCCAGTAGCTGCGGGGAATGACGGAGAGAGTTGTCGATCGCGCTGGGGCGCAAGGTCTGTTTCCTGGCGAGGGTTTCCTGACAATGTTTAGCACGTTCTTGCCACCGGTTAGCAAAAGATTGGTTTGAGAAATCGACTGGCAGGACGCGCAGGGCTGGCCGGCGTGCGGGTTCATCCCGGCTGCTTTTTTCGATAAAAGAAATCTGCAGCTGCGCGGGTCCCCGTTCCATCGAACCGGGGGTTACACGATCCAACGGGAGTTCCCAGGCGATCCCCAGCCATTCGAGGTAACTGTCGCTGGCCGGCTTGATCAAATGGATGCCTCCGGAAAGCATGAGTCGTTCCCGGGCGCGCGTCATCGCGACATACAGCACGCGCTTTTCCTCTTCCCGTTCGCGCTCCTGAGTTTCCCAATCCAGAACGAATTTTTCCAGGTTTTGCAGACCCGCCACTCGAAGGCCGAGGCGTCCCGTGCTCCAGTCGTAACTGAGCGCTTCGAACGCGCCGCTACGCCGGCCGCTGTGCAGGGACGGCAGGATGACGACCGGGAACTCCAGACCTTTGGACTTGTGCGCGGTCAGAAGGCGTACGGCGTCGTACGTCTCGTCCGCCAGAGGGCTTTCTCCCTCCAGCCGGTCTTCTTCCATAAAAGACTTCACTTTGGCCAGAAGCAAGCGGAACGTGGTGACGCCTTCTTCGGCGAAACTTTCCAGCAGCCGCTTCAACTTCAAAATGTTGGCGATGGTTTGATCGCGATGGTACGAGCGCGCGGCCAGCTCCAGTACGAAGGATTCCTCGAAAATGTGCTGCAAGAGCGCCTTCAACGGCTCGCGCCCGACACGCGCATGCAGGTGTTGCAGCAGCTCCCAGATTTGAAGCTGGGGTTTCGTGAACGAGGGTGGCAGCGGATGCGTGGCGTTCAGGCTGTCGGTTTCCTTCAGGTCGAGGATCTCGGCATCGGTAAACCCGCCCAGGGGTGAGCGGAGAAACCCGACGAGCGCGATCCGGTCGCGCGGGTTTTCAATGACGCGCAGGAAATTGATTAGGTCCTTAACTTCCGGGGTGGAGTAGAAATAACGTTCTCCTTCCACGACAAAGGGAATATCTTGAGCGCGCAGCGACTCGAGAAAGGTCCGCATCGCCGGGGTGGACCGGAAAATGAGGGCGATGTCTTTGTACTGAAGCGGCCGCCGGTTTCCCTGTTTGTCGAGGCATTCCCAGGCGCCCACGTTCTGCGCGATCCAGAGGGCAACGTGGTCCGCTTCCTGTTTATTAGCGTCTTCGCTGCTCTGGGGTTCTGGTGAGTTGGCCAGACAGAGTTCGACAGTCTGCAGGGGCAGTCCGGCCAGCGGGCGCTGCGGTTCCAGCGGCACGTAGGCGGGAGAGATGGGTTTGCGTTCCTGAATGATCCGGCTGAAACTCCGGTTGATGACGTGAATGATCTGTTCGTGGCTGCGCCAGCTCTTCTGCAGGGACGTGCTCAAGCCCCCCTGCGCCAGGATCACGTCGGTGATCTGTCGGTAAGCGCTGATGTCCGCTCCACGGAAGCGGTAGATAGATTGTTTCGGGTCCCCCACCACAAACAGTTTTCCGGGTTCCAGCTGGACGTTCGTCCACCGGGTGGCGCGGCCTTTCATCTGCTCCGCCAGAAAGAGCAGGAGTTCGCCCTGCAGGGGATCGGTGTCCTGGAACTCGTCGATCAGAATCATCCGAAACTCTCGCTTCAAGGTCTCTCGAATGTCGTGACGATCGCGCACCAGTTCGCAAGCCAGCGCCAGAAGCGCGTCGTTCGACAAATACCCTTGCGCCAGAACGGTGGAACGGAATCGCTCCACAAAGGGACGCAAAAGCTGTGTCAGCAAAGCGACTTGATGGTCCCCTCCGTCGAGCAGGTTGTGGGCCAATTTGCGGAAGAATTTGATCTCGCGCAGTTCCTCTTTACTCCAGCTCTTCGGGGTTCCCGGTTCAAGCCGGACATCTTCGAGGAGTTCCGCCGGAAGCTCGGCCAGAGATGCTCCTTTGGCCGCGCGGCCCAGCACCGCTTCGCACGCCACCGCCAATCGTCCGGTTTTGTCCTCGGGCGAATGATCCGCCGCCAGTTCCTTTAGTCGCTTGTCATGCGGTTGGAGGCGTTTCGGAAGATCCGTTTCGGAAACCGGGAGCGCTTGCAGGGGCGTCCGAAAATCGCTCAACAGGCGGGCCGCGTCTTCGATATCGGCGACGGAAAACCGGCTTAAGACGTCCATCCACTCTTTTTCTCGCGGCGAACCCAGGCGCAATTCCGCGGTCAGCCACCGCGGCCATTCCAGGTCAAAGATATCGGCATAACGAAGACCTTTTTCATCCACTTCGGCTTCAGGATTGATACCGGCCGCCAACGGGAAGCGTTTCAAAAGTGAAAACGAAAACGAGTGAATGGTGCTGATCTGGGCGCGATCGATCTGTCCCATCGCCGCACGCGCCAGAGTTTGCAATTCCTCCAATCGGTGACCCCAGGCGCGGGTTTCTTCCGACTGGGTCTTTGCCGCCAGAATCTTGCGCAATTCATCGGCTACGCGCTCTTTCATTTCTCCGGCGGCTTTCTTGGTGAAGGTCAGGGCCACGATGCTGGTGAGCGGGAGGCCTTTCTGGAAGAGCGCCTGCAGCAGCGCCTGGACCAGGTTGTAGGTTTTCCCGGTTCCTGCCCCGGCCTCGATGACATGATTTCGCGAAAGGTCAATCATTCGGCCTTCCTCGACAATCGTTGGTCATTCGCGCGGCGAATCGGGCTGGAAAGACTTCGCGACGCGCTGGGTTTGTGGTCTTTCCGGCAAATCTGGGAGAATTCGCACCAGTCGCAGTAGCCCTGATCGTCACTGGGTCGGATGTAAAAAATCCCTTTTTCGACGAGCGCCAGGAGCCCCGCCAGATTTTCGGAAAAAGCTTTCCTGCAGGAAGTCCAGAATTCCGGTGTGATTTGCGGCGAAGGCTGCCCTTTTTCCCAATCCGCCAGGTTATAAAAGGCGGCGCCTACAGGCCGGACCGGTTTGCCGAGCTTCTGTTTCAGCCAGGGGCCCACTAAACTGAGATACACCGGGAGCTGAAGGTAGTTGCCGCGAAGGATCTGCGTCTCTGTTTTTGCGCCCCGGCGGGAAGGCCGGCCGGTTTTGTAATCCACAACCCGGTAAGCGATTATTCCCTGATCTTCCCGGAGATCGATACGGTCAACGCGTCCGCGGAAGCGAGTGCTAGCCACCGGCGGAGTCAATTCAGCCATTTCCCCTTCGATGCGTTCCTCAAAATAGGTTGGCTTAAATCGACTCTCCGATAATTCTTCAAGGTCCTTGTTGATAAATTGGCGCAGCCGTAGCCGGATCTTCTGTTGGCTGGCAGCCCAGGCAATCGGATAAAGGTCTGCCGCGGTGTCTTGAAACAGAGTGAAAGTTTCCTTGCATGCCAAATCCAATTGTTTGAGAAATAGGACGTCATCCTCCGCGGACTCTGGCGGCCCCGCCCTCCTGTCGATGTTCTCATAGACGGGGCCGCACCGACTGATGGATTCGACGGGTGGACGGTGCGGAGGATCCATCATTGTCTTACGGCCTGATGGATTCCCCGCCAGTGACTGCGGGGAATGACGTTTGTAGAAGGTTTCCAAAATGTGGTGGATCAGTTTCCCTGAGGCATCGGCCGCCAAGTCTCCTCGGCTCGCTGTGTCTTCCCTAGCCCTTAGTTTTAGGACCTTTCCGGCATAGTAGCGATAGGGGCATTCCGCTAAATCGGTTAAGGAATCTGGCGAAAATCCTCTATCAGCAATCTTTCTCGTTATTGGTTCATGGCCAACCAGTCCATCCCGCTGACCCAGAGGATTCTGGAAGCTTTCGAGCTGTTCCTGGGCCTGCCGGAGTGAGTGGTAAAGCGCATGGTCATAGCCCAGGGCGCGATAACAATCACCTGGATCCAGGTTTTCACGGTTCAAGAAGACAGAAAGTTCTTTGGGAGTGAGATCGGAAAAAGGAACCTGGCGCCATTTTTCTCCAAGAACCCGCGCCAGATGGTGTCGCGGGGTGTCGGCGCCGATCATCTCATGCAGGTAGAGCGACGGCACAAGCGCTTTCCCTTCCTCGTCCGAGCGCTGGTACGAAAGATGAAAATGCTTTTCAGCCATTTCCTTGGCCAGCGCGAAGAGAAGGCGTTCTTCCTGGTAACCGTCCAGTTTGCGGTTTAAGCGGCATCCCAGCGTTCCGGCCAGAGCGGAGCGGGCGTTGTCGGAGAGAAAGGGGTCTTCACGGATCAGGCGCGGGAATGATTTTTCATTGAGTCCCAGCAGAAAGACGGCTTCAAAGGAAAGTCCCCGGGCGGCCATGACGTCCAGCACCTGAACGCCGAAGTTGTTGGAAGGCGCCAGTTGGACGGTCAGTTTGTCCAGCTTGTCCTCCCACACTTCCAGGAAGCGCGCCCGGCTGACCGGATGATCCAGCGCGTCCAGCGTAGCCAGCGCGCGAAGCGCTCCGAGCAAGCCCTCCCATAAGTGTTTTTCCTCGTGGGTGGCATCCGGAGGCAGGCGCAGCCATCGACGGAAAAGTTGTTCCGCCCATCGGACGTGGTGGCTCCAGGGGTGCCGGCCGTCCTGTTCTGCGGTCAGGTCTTGGCGCAGTTCCGAGAGCTGCTTCAGCAATAGACGCGCTTGTCGCCGCGCTTCGGCGGGAGCGAGGGATTCCAGCAATTCTTCCGGAGCATCCTCGGCGGACCAATGCCGCAGGCGTTCCTCCCACGAATCCCATCCGGAGACGATGCCGGCCTGACGGGCGATGAGTTCCCATTGAGAGTCCTGCGAAGCGGAGAAATAGGCGGATTTGAGGAGATCGAACGTGCTTCCGATCGGGAAATCGTTCTGGGCCAGAAGCAGGAGTTGCCGTGCGGTTTTAATGAGCGGATACGCGCCGGCTGGTTCTTCCTGTTCCATGGCGTAGGGGATCTGGTGAACCTGGAAAATGTCTCGGAGGGTGGAGAGATAGGGACCCAGGGCGCGGGCGCTGAGCAGCATGTGCGAATAGGGGATCCCTTCGCCCGCCAGCCGGAGAATCTTTTTGGCCGCCAGCCAGACCTCGTCGTAAAGGCCGGAGCAGTTCCAGATTTCCGTTGCAGGGTTGACGCTCTCTTTCCCCCCGGCGGTGGATAAGGTCTGCCCGATCTTGCCCGTCAATGCCGGATCCTTCAGCAGCCGTTCGGCAAAGGCGTAAGCCGGGTCTCCGGCGATGCAAGGCGCGTAGAGCCGGGCGTCCGGATGTTGGCTGAACGCGAGAATGAAATCCAACTGGACCCCTGTCAGGTCGTAGAACCCGTAGAGAAAAACACTTTTCTGATTCCGGATCCAGGTATTTGTAGAAAGTTGCTGGGTCGCCCGGCGCAGCTGGTCCGCGTGGGTCCGTAAGCCGCGGCTGTGAAGCACATCGTAAACGCGGGCATAGAGTTCGAGGGCCGGCGCGGCATCTTGGGCGGTTTCGCCCAGGTGGCCTTCCAGAGCCGCGTGCAGCGCGTCCACCACGCGGGCCCCGGAGTCGCGTAGGTCGCGCAAAGTGGAGGCCAGCGCTGCGGGAAGCCCCCTGGAGAGAGGCCGGTTCTGCGGGTGCAGATGGCGACGGAGAACAAACTCAACATTGCGGTTTCCTTCGAGTAGTTCCCTGATGAGTTCCGCGTAAAGCGCCGGGTCGGCCACCAGTTGATCCGTTGGTTCTGTTTCCGACAACAACCGGTCTGCCAGACCGTAAAAGCTGAGGAAATGGATGTTCAAACAAGCCGGGTGTTGTTTGGCAAACTCGCTTTGCAGGCGGGTGAGCATGTGGCCCGACGGAGAAAGGACCAGTAAGGAAGTCAGCGGATCCGTAGTTCTCCGCTCTCCAAGGTCCTTCAGGAGAGCCTTTTCAATCGAACGGAAAGACCCGGTGGTGAGCGTCAGCATATGGGAGATGGGCCGGACACCTCTTTAAGAGGTTTTCTTAACGGCGAGAAACTCGGAGAGGGCCCGTCCCTGCGTATACGGCAGGGACGATCGGAAGACCAGTTGATACGACCCGTGACTGAACTGGCCCCGCTGCCGGATCAACAGTTCAAGGTTTTCCTGTTTTTCAAGGTCGGAGGCAAGCGCGGTGTCCTGGCACAAAATAATGGGCGGCTGGCCCGGCAGCGTCACGATGGTCACCGGAATGATCGATAAAGCGGAAGGGGACGCGGAGACGTCGGCGCCGACGGCGACCGCCGCCTGGCGCGCTTCCAGGCGGACCATGCGCGCTTTGGTTTCAGGGATCCCGGCGTCGATGGCGGCAGAGACCCAGTTCAAAAGCTCCTCACGCACCGAAGCGATATCTTCGGCTTTGGCGATCGACTGGATGCTGCCTTCTTTCTTGATGGCGCTGGCCAGCGCGGAAATTTCTTTTAAGTAGGTGTTCTTGTCCGAGTCCGGGATGTAATACATCACCACGAGGTGAACCTTTTTGCCGTCCTTGGAGCCGTAGTCGATTCCCGACGGGCTCCACCCGACCGCGCAGAGAAGCTCGCCATTGCCGGCCGCTCGCACGTGGGGGCAGGCGACCCCAAGACCGATACCGGTATTGGCCGAATTTTCACGGGCCATCACGTCTTCATCGAGACTGAGATTCCCCCCCAGTTCCGGGACCGCTTCGATCAAGTGAGCCAGATAACGCAGAGATTTTTCTTTGTCGTTGTCCGGCAGTTCCACCAGGCGTCCGTCTTTTAATGCGTTAAGCAAACTCTTCATGATTAGTCAGCTCCATAACGTGAATAAAACCAAGTCTTGACGGTGTGAGTCAAGCCGCAATACAGGAAGAGAGTGAGGGCCATCCAGGCCCAGAAAACAGGCGGCAATCGCACAAATCCTAATGTTCCGGCTACAGGAGAGTAAGGCAGGTAGACGGCGGCCGACATGACTGCGAGCGTGGTCACTAAAAGCCCGGCACTGGGACGGCTCTGGAAAAAAGGAATGCGCTGGGTGCGGATCATGTGCACGATAAGCGTCTGGGTCAGAAGCGACTCGACAAACCAGCCGGTGTGGAACAAACTCGCGTAGTACGTTTTCATTTCCGGAGAGGTGGCCGGCAGTTTGAAACGCCAGCATCCGAAAAAGAAGAGCATCAAAAAATACGTGGTGTAATCGAAAATGGAGCTCATCGGGCCGATGAAAATCATGAATTTCGTGATGCTGCCAATGTTCCACTTACGCGGCTTCAGGAGATATTCGTCGTCGACACGGTCGGTGGGGATCCCAACCTGTGAAAAGTCGTACAGGAGGTTGTTGACGAGCACTTGGATCGGCGCCATCGGGAGAAAGGGCAGAAAAAGGCTTCCGCCGAGCATGCTGAACATATTCCCGAAATTGGAGCTGGCGCCCATCTTGACGTATTTGATGATGTTGCCGAAAACCTTGCGTCCTTCGATGATGCCGTCTTCAAGTACCAGTAGGTTCTTTTCGAGCAGGATAATGTCCGCCGATTCCTTGGCCACATCCACCGCTGTGTCGACCGAGATGCCGACATCCGCTGTTTTCATGGCCGGGGCGTCATTAATGCCGTCGCCGAGAAATCCGACCACATGCCCACCGCGCTGCAGGGCCCGGATGATCTGCTCCTTCTGACTGGGCGAAAGCCGCGCAAAAACCGTTGTTTTCTCGGCGACGCGCGTGAGCTCTTCGTCCGAGAGGTTTAACAATTCATTGCCGGTGACCAATCCTTCCATCTTCAAGCCCACATCTTGGCAAACCTTCTGGCTGACCAGATCATTGTCGCCGGTCAAGATCTTGGGGCTGACACCGGAATTCTGCAGGACTTGCAGCGCCTTGGCCGCCGACTCCTTGGGTGGATCGAAGAACGCGATGTAGCCCAGAAGGACCAGATCCGCTTCATCGACGGATGAAAAAGTTTCCTTGGTCTGCGGGTATTCCCGGTAGGCGATGGCCAGCACGCGGTAGCCTTCCGTGCTTAACCCCTGATACTCTTCAAGCAGGTCATGCTTCAGGATGTCGATCAGCGGGTAAATTTCGTCGTCGACCTGGTAGCGGTCGCAGACACTGAAAATCTCCTCCACCGCTCCTTTGCAGATCAGCACGTGGTCGCCTTCGTAGTCGATAATCACCGACATGCGGCGCCTGGAAAAATCAAAGGGAATTTCGTCGACTTTGCGGCAGCTCCGCTCCACATCGAGGTCCGAGTGCGACAGGATCGCGTTGTCGAGCAAGTTGCGCAGGCCGGTCTGGTAATAACTGTTCATGTACGCGTAGCGCAGCACGTCGTCGCTTTCGCGGTTGGTCACATCGACGTGACGTTCGAGCACGATGCGGTCCTGCGTGAGCGTGCCGGTTTTGTCCGTGCACAAAATGTCCATGGCGCCGAAGTTTTGAATGGAGTTCAAGCGCTTGACGATCACTTTTTTGCGCGACATGGCCAGCGCGCCCTTGGAGAGATTCACGGTGACGATCATCGGGAGCATTTCCGGCGTCAGCCCGACGGCGATCGCCAGTCCAAAGAGCAGCGCGTCCATCCAATTGTGTTTGGTCACGCCGATAATGACAAAAACGACCGCTACCATCACGACCATGAAACGGATCATGAGCCACGTAAACGAATTGATGCCTTTGTCGAAGCTGGTCAGGACATGCTGGGCGGAAACCTTCTGGGAAATCGATCCGAGATAGGTTCGGTTCCCCGTGTTGATGACTAGCCCACGGGCCGAACCGCTCAGAACGTTGCTTCCCTGAAAGCAGGCGTTGGCCAGATCAAAATCGCCTCCGGCGGCAGTGGCGGTGAGAGTGGCTTGTTTTTCCACCGGCATGGATTCGCCGGTCAAGGCGGACTGGCTGACAAAGAAATCTTTGGTGCTGAGCAGCCGCAGGTCCGCCGGAATAATGGATCCCGCTGTCAGGACCACGACATCGCCGGGAACCAGCTCGTTCATGGGGATTTCCACTTCTTTGCCTGAGCGCCAGGCGGTGCAAGTGGTCTGGACCATGGCGCGCAGTTTCTCGACGGCCAGGTTGGACCGCGTTTCCTGGAAGTACGCCAGAAAAACGCTGAGCACAATCATGCCGCCGACGACGGTGGCGGACCGCAGGTCTCCCATAAAATAGGAGACGGAGGCGATCACCAGAAGCTGGATGACGAGCGGGTTCTTGCAGCGCTGGAAAATCTCGCCGATGAAGCCCAGTTTTTTGCGCCGGGCGATTTCATTGAGACCGGCCTGGGCGCGGCGTTTTTCAATCTCCGAAGGGTCCAAGCCCCGGTCACTGGCCCCGAGCCGCGTCAGAGCCGCTTCAGGCGGCAGCGTACAAATCTCCGCGAACTCTCGGGTCAGCCGCCCGTTCGCGCTTCCGGCCGAGGGCTTATCCTCCTCCTTCGGACGAAGAAAAGCCGGCAATGGAATTCTCTCGAGAATTTTCAAGCTCATAATTCAAACCATTATAGTTGGAAAACAACAGGACTGTCGAAGATCAGCCGGAACAGGTGGGAACGATCAGGCCGCTTGTTTAGGTTTCACCTGAATAATAAGGCCGGCGGCATGTTACGCATCACCATTTCCCGGCACTCCGGGCATTCCATGATCATTTGTAAAAACGCCTGTTTTGCGTAGTCGGGGGCATCGGGGTCGTGGCCGATGAGGCCTCCGTTCGCCCGCAGAATCGCTGTTACCGCTTCAATTTGTTCATCCAGTGGGTTCATAATCCACCTCCTCATAGTGTTAGAGGGGATTGGCAGGATTTTATTCAAAAGAATCTATTTGTCGGTGAATGAATAAAGTTTAGGAATTTCCCTCTAACTAGTAGAAGTTTCAATTTAATCGCTGACGGACGGCAGCGAATTCCCTTGACGGTAAGTCAACTATAGTGTACGCTTATGACGAAGAGAAAATCAGCCATATATAAGACCGCGTGGGGTGACGAACCATACACTGGCTACGTGGATGCTCTCCGGGACCGTCAGGGTGCAGCTAAAATCAGGATTCGTGTCACACGCGCTGAAATGGGCAACCTCGGCGATCATCGGGCCGTCGGCCAGGGAGTTGTCGAGTTAAGGATTCATTATGGCCCCGGCTATCGTGTCTATGCAGCTCTTTGCGGGGATGAGGTCATCGTCTTGTCATGTGCTGGGGATAAAGGATCTCAGGACAAAGATATTGCTAAGGCTCATGCGTACTGGGAGGATTACCGAAGGAACTTATGAGAAAATACCGAACCCATGATGATTACCTCACGCATTCACTGAAGAATCCGAAGGAAGCGGCGCTCTATTTGAATGCCGCCGCGGAGGAGAACGACCCTGCTCTTCTGCTGGAGGCGCTCGCTCAAGTGGCCCGGGCCCATGGGGTCACTCATATGGCCAAACGCGTTTCCCTTTCGCGAATGGGGTTGTATAAAACCCTTTCCAAAAAAGGAAACCCCGAATTCAAAACATTTGTCGGAATTCTCAAAGCCTCAGGACTTCAACTAGCCTTCAAGCCCATGCCCCAGCCGGCTAGACATTATCCCCTTTATAAAAATAATTAGTCGTTGATGTCGGAGGCGACGGGTTTATGGGAGAGCTGGGACCAGAAGGGTTCCCATTCCTCCATGCGCAGGAGACGGGCAACGGCCAGGTAAACGCCGGCGCCGCCGGCAATAGCGACCAGCAATTCGAAGGCCCGCGCGATGCGCAGGTGGCTGGCCGCGAGCGGAAGCTCCGTCAGACGCAGGTGCAGGACTCCCCAGCAGAAGAGCGTCATCGCCAGACACCCGATCCCGGATTTGAGGATCGTGCGCAGAATGCGACGGCCGCCGAGAAGCCCGATTTTCCTCCTGAGAAGAATAAACAGAACACTGGCATTCACCCAGGAAGCGATCGATGTTGACAGCGCCAGGCTGGCCACGCCGATCCGGCCATTGAGTGCCTCGGCCCACTCCGGATGCTGGGAACTGAGCACTGTCCGTGCCCACAGTGCCGTCAGATTCAGCGCGATGTTGAGGGCCACACAGCCGCTGGCCACGATCACCGGAACCCGTGTGGTCTGGTGGGCGTAAAAGGCGGACGCCAGAATCTTGACCGCGGCGTAAGCGAGTAGCCCGATGGAAAAAGCCGTCAGCGCCCAGGTTGTGACCGCGCTCGCGTTCGCGGAGAAGCGTCCGTACTGGAAGAGCGTCTGAACAATCGGATAACCCAGCAGGATCAACCCGGTGGTCGCGGGCAGAATCATGAACAGCGTCAGACGCAGGGCAAAATTAAGCGTTTCCTTGACCTCGTGCGTGGCTCCCCGCGCCACGCTGGCGGACATCGTGGGGAGCGCCACCTGCGAAAGCGCGATGCCAAAGAGCGCCAGCGGCAGCTGCATGACGCGGTTCGAATAGTAAAGCGCGGTGACCGACCCGATGCTCAAGAATGAGGCCATCATCGTATCCACAAACGCGTTCAGTTGATCCGCCGATACCCCGAGCGTGGCCGGCAGCATCAGCCGTTCGACACGGCGGACCGCTTCATGCTTCGGCTCCCAGCGCAGCGACAGGGAATACCCCCGCTGCATCAGCGCGGGAATCAGAATAAAGAATTGGCTGAGTCCTCCCACGGTCACGCTGACCGCCAGCCCGACAATCGCATTTTGCCCGTTGATGTGGGCCACCCAGAGGAATCCGAGATAAAGCATTTCCGCGACGCTCAGACACGCCGGTGCCAGCGCGGGCAGGAAGAAGGAATGAAAGGCATTCAGGACGCCGGTAATGAGCGCGGCCAGCGAGATAAACAGGATAAACGGGAACATGTAGCGGGTCAGGATCACGGTGAGCGCGAAGCGTTCGGATCCGGGCTCAAAACCGCGCGCGATCAGTCGCGTGAGTTGCGGGGCGAAGACCATGCCTAGCAGGGTGAGGATCGAGAGCAGGACCAGAAGCGTTGTGAAGATCGTGTTCAGGAAGCGCTGGGTTTCCTCTTTGGACCGTGTCTGGGTGTACTCTGAAAAGACGGGAACAAAGGAGGCGGAGAGCGCCCCTTCGCCCAGCAGGCGGCGCAGCAGATTGGAAATGCGAAAGGCGGTATAAAAAGCGTCCGCCGCGGCGCTGGCGCCAAAAAAGGCCGCGACCATCGTATCCCGCAAATACCCCAGGATACGGGACAGCAGGGTGGCGCCGGTAAAAATACCGGCGGACCTGGCCAAACGATGATGCGGTTGTGTTGACATGACTACCGTCAATCGGATACGATACCACTTCCTAAATTTCGACGCAATTTTTAGAGATAACTGATCGTCATCCCCTGCGGTCGTAGGCAGGGGATCCAAACATAACGATTGCAGGCTGGATTCCCCGCCAGTACCCGCGGGGAATGACGAAGTAGAATAAAGGAGAGATTTTTATGGCGAAATTAAAGACAGGACGGCATACATCCGCACTCAAAACCCATCGGCAGTCGGAACGTCATGCCGAGGCCAATCTCAATGTGCTCAGCCGCATTCGGACCATCGCTCGGAAGGTGGAAGAAGCGGTCGCGGGCAAGGATGCGAAATCCGCCAAGGCGCTTCTTCAGGAAGCGTTCTCCGCCTGGGACAAAGCCGCGAAAACAGGGTTGATTCACGATCGGGCGGCGTCGCGCAAAAAATCCCGATTAGCCGGGCGCGTCAGCCGTTTGGAGACTGCAAAGGCTTAAGGTCAGCAGCGTCAGTGCCATTTCCGGAGTTTCTTTCCCCGTTTTAATCCTCTGTTCCGTTTCGACGCACCGCTGCAGGCCCATAGTCAGTTCCGTTTCATCCCAAAGCATCAATTCCTGAGAAAAGCGATTTTCTTCCCCCCTGCGAATATGAAACCGCATCGCCAGCACCGAAGGGTTTTCCCCGGAGGCTTTGGCGCTGAGCCAGTCCCGTAAGGCGCGCTCAACGAGCGCCAGAAGGTGCAGCGGTTCTTCCCCTTCCTGCAAGAGGTGGCGAAGTACCTGGAGCGCGGGACGGTGGTGTTTCTGCCGGAGCGCCGTCACCCAGTCAAATGGAGAACTGGCTTTTTGATAGCCAAAGGAAGCCTGCAGGTCTTCGAGTGAAATACCGGGTTTTTCACCGACGTAAGCCGTGCACTTGGCGATCTCCTGATCGAGCAGGCGCAACCCTTCCCCCGCATGCTGCACGAGCCAGGCGGCGGCGTCCGGAGCCAGCGTCTTGGCATAAAGAGTCTTGGCCCGCTGCACAACCCATCGCTGGGCTGGTTCGGGAAAAAGCGGCCAGAAAATAATAACCTGACCCAGCCGGGAAACCGCTTCAACGAGGGGTTTGCGGCTATCGTCCCGCCGCCATTCCTTCCCCCAGATGAAGATCATCCGGGTTTCCGGCGGCAGCCTGGAAAGGCTTTCCGCCAGGCGCTCCTGGTCGCTCGCCGAAAATCGAGAAGCGTTGTCGATCTGGATCACACGAGTGGTGGCGAAGAACGGGACCGTCTGGACGACCTGAATAATTTCTTCAGCGGAGTGGTTGTCGGCGTCAAAGCGGTCGCGGTTCAGTCCGCTATCGTCGGCCTGGAGCCAGTGGGCCATCGCCTGATGAACGGCCTGTTCAATGAGGAAGTCTTCCTGTCCGGCAAAAAGGTAAAGAGATTGCCAGTGCTGACGAGACCAGGCCTGGAAGAGCTCGTCGGCTTTGATCGGCATCGGCATGAGCGGCCTCAATACGGGTTCGCGGGCGGGGGCGACGACGGATTTTCAGGCGGCGGGGGCGGAGGCGTTCCTTCGCGGCCCTGCGGCAGGGGAGCGACGGTGTTGTATTGATCGGGCGATGATTTAGGGACGGCCTTGTCGGAGGCGCCGGTAATGGTGCCGAAGCCTTCAAACGTCCGGGTGCGGATATCGCGCGACAGTTCATCCCAGATCGTCTGCCGGGCTTCTTCTTCGGTCTGGGCTCCGGGGAGTCCCGACGAGGCCACGTAATAGCGCAGCTCTCCCTGCATATTGGGTTCTTTCCAGAGAGACTGCTGCTTCACTTTATCGTAAAACGTGACATCGGCGATGATCCAGAGCTTGTACTGGGTCGGGACATGGTTCACGTCATAACTGAGCGGTTCCAGAATGTAACGGGTAATGTCTCCGATCAACACGCCGTCGGCCTGATCTTCCGTGGTGATGGCGTAGCGGCCATCCCGGTTAAATTCGTTCTGAACTGCCAGGGTGAGCTTGTCTTCGAGTCCGTACTGCTGGGTGTGATTGGCAAACGTTCGGATCGCGATCTTCTGGATATAGGACGGCAGCACCTGCGGCGCCGGATTGTAGTAGTACTTCGAACACCCGCCCAAAACCACCATCAGCGTCAGCAACCCCAGCTCGCGTAATCGTTTCACCTGTGCGCTCCTTTGATTTATCGTGCCACGATGTTGACCAGTTTGTCCGGGACAACGATGACTTTGACGACGGTCTTGCCGTCTAGCCCGGCGTGAATTTTGGGCAGGGCCAACACAGCTTTTTCCAGCGATTCGTTGGGTGTTCCCGGGGCGATCTGGATCCGATCCCGAAGTTTACCATTAATTTGAACGACGATTTCGACCGTCTCAGCCTCCAGCCACTGCGGGTCGGCCGCTGGCCAGGCGGATTCCGAAGCCCGTCCGGACCGGCCCAGGGATTCCCAGAGTTCTTCCATGAGATGCGGTGCTACCGGGGACAGAAGCTGGATCACGGTTTGGACCGCCTCCTCTGAGGCGCAGTCCCCCAACGCGTCGTAGACATAGAGGACATTGACCAGTTCCATGACCGCTGCGATCGCGGTGTTGATCTGAATTTCCTTGCTGTAGTCACGATCGACTTTAGCGATGGCCCAATGCGTCTTGCGCCGCAGCGCTTTGGTCTTCTCTTCGACGACTGGCGCCGGACCTGTTTTTTTCTTTTCAAGGAAGTTGTCCACCAGACGCCAGACGCGGTTCAGGAAGCGCCAGGCGCCTTCCACGCCGGTGTCAGACCATTCGAGCTGTTTTTCCGGCGGTGCGGCGAACAAGATGAAAAGCCGCGCGGTGTCGGCCCCGAATTTTTCGATGATGGCGTTGGGATCCACCACATTGCCGCGAGACTTGGACATCGCGGACCCGCCGAGGGTGACCATGCCCTGCGCCAGAAGGCGCTCAAAAGGTTCGGGCGATTGAACCAGCCCCAGGTCGCGCATGGCTTTGTGCCAGAAGCGCGAATAGATGAGATGCATGGTGGCATGTTCGATGCCGCCGATATACTGGTTCACGGGTAGCCAGGGGTTCACGGTTGCCGCGTCAAAGGGGTTCTGGTTGTTGCGCGGGTCGCTGTAGCGCGCGTAGTACCAGGAGGAATCCACGAAGGTGTCCATGGTATCGGTTTCGCGGCGCGCGTTTCCGTGACACGTCGGGCACTTCACCTGCTGGAACGAGGCGGATGTTGCCAGCGGAGATTCCCCTTTGCCCGTGAATTCGACGTCCGTCGGTAGCAGGACCGGCAAATCCTTTTCCGGGACCGGGACGATACCGCAGTCCGGACAGCTGATCATGGGAATGGGTGTTCCCCAATAGCGTTGCCGGGACACCAGCCAGTCGCGGAGTTTGTAGGTAACTGTCGCCTTCCCGGTCCCGCGCTTTTCAAGCCATTCAGCGACTTTCCGCTTGGATTCCGTTGAAGGAATACCATTGAATTCACCGGAGTTGATCAGGACGCCTTCCCCTTCGTAGGCCTGGGTCAGCGGTAGAGCCAATGGCTGTTCGTGAGGTTGGATGACCTGGTTGATGAACATCCGGTACTTGGTCGCGAAATCAAAGTCGCGCTGATCGTGCGCCGGGACCGCCATAATCGCGCCGGTGCCGTATTCCAGCAGAACGTAATCCGCCACCCAGATCGGGATCCGCTGGTTGTTGACAGGGTTGATGGCGTAAGCGTCGAGGAAAAATCCGTTTTTATCAGCGGACTCCTGCCGGTCGCGCTTGTTGGCGCGTTGCGACGCGGCCAGGGTATTAAGTTCCTGGATCGTACCGTTTCGTTCGGCGAGTTCGCGCGCCAGCGGATGCTCCGGGGCCAGCGCCATATAGGTGGCGCCGAAAAGCGTGTCCGGCCGGGTTGTGAAAATAGTGAGCTTCTTGGTTCGGCCTTCGACGCCGAACTGCACTTCCGCGCCGTCGCTGCGGCCGATCCAATGCTCCTGCATGACCAGCACTTCGTTCGGCCATTTTCCTTTGAGAAGCGCATTATCTTTAAGGAGCTGTTCGGCATAGACGGTGATTTTGATGAACCACTGCTCGAGTTCTTTGGCTTCCACCGTGAAGTCGCAGCGCCAGCACTGGCCCGACGCCGACACCTGCTCATTGGCCATTACCGTCTGGCAGGACGGGCACCAGTTCACCGCGGCTTTTTTCTTGTAGACGAGGCCCTTTTCGTAGAACTTCAGGAAAAACCATTGGTTCCAGCGGTAGTACTCCGTGTCGCAGGTGGCGAACTCCCGGTCCCAGTCATAGGAAATTCCAAGGGCTTGCAGCTGGCCGCGCATCGCCGCGATGTTCTGTCGCGTCCATTTCTCCGGGTGGACTTTGTTCTTAATGGCGGCATTTTCCGCCGGAAGCCCGAAGGCGTCCCAGCCGATCGGGTGCAAAACGTTTTTGCCCTTCATGCGGTGGGTGCGGGCCACGACATCGCCGATGGAGTAGTTGCGGACGTGGCCCATGTGCAGGTTGCCGGACGGATACGGGAACATCTCGAGGCAGTAATAGCGCGGGCGCGGATCGTTTGGCTTGGCGGCAAAAACCTTCTGTTTTCGCCACGTCTCCTGCCACTTCTTCTCTATGTTTTTAAAGTCGTAGACGTCTTTCATGGTTTTATTAAGTGAAAAAATGTCTCCTGGTTGCCTTTCCGGCCGGCCAGGACTGAATCCGAAACCGCCTTGATCTGAAATTTGGCCTGCTCCGCCATCGCACGGACCCGCGACAAAATGTCCTGGCGGGTAGGCTCGTCCTTCACAAAGCCTTCCGGCGCTTCCTTGGGAGTTCCCTCGAACTGCGGTTTCACCAGAACGACAATGTCCGCGCCGGACGGTGCGACCTCGTAGATTTTAGGAAAAATTTTAGAGAGAGAGATAAACGAGACATCAATGGTAATCAGTGTGGGAATTTCTTTCAGGACGGAGGATTCCAGAAAGCGGAAATTTGTTCGTTCCAGGATGTGAACCCGGGGATCCTTCCGCAAGTTGTAGTCAAGGAGACCATACCCGACATCAACGGCCCAGACGGATTTGGCGCCGGCTTGCAGGAGGCAGTCGGTGAACCCGCCGGTGGAAGAGCCGATATCCAGGCAGACTTTGCCTTCGGGTGAGATCTTAAAGGCGTCAAGCGCGCCTCTCAGTTTGGTGCCGCCGCGGGAAACGAAGCGGGTTTCCACGCCGGCTAGCGGGCCGACGGGGCGCGCGTCTTTCCGCGGAGGAATCTCAACGTGGACTGGGCGATTTTCTCGTATGAAAGACCGACCATATCGCGCAGCACGTTCTGCGGTCCGTGTTCGATGAAGCGATCCGGAATGCCTAGGCGGTGGATGTTGGCATCCGTACCTTCCAGGGCTTCCATGACCGCGCTGCCGAATCCGCCGGGTAGGACATGCTCTTCGACGGTTACGAAGTTTGTGGTTTGCCGGAGGAGCTGCTGAAGAAGTTCAACGTCCAAGGGTTTGACGAAACGCATGTTTACGACGCCGCAGGAGAGGCCTTCTTTTTCAATCATCGCAGCGGCCCGCAAGCTGGGATAGACCATGGATCCGATGGCAAGCAGAAATACGTCGTTGCCCTGCTTCAGGACCGAGCCGCGTCCCACCGGCAGGACGTGAAAATCGGTGTCCAGCGCAACGCCTTCTCCGGAGCCGCGGGGGTACCGGATAACCGTCGGGAGATTGAGCGAAAGCGCGGTTTTGAGCATGTGCTGCAGCTCGTTCTCGTCGGACGGCGCCATGACGATGAAGTTTGGAATGATCCGGGAGAAGGCAAAATCAAAAACGCCGTGATGCGTGGGACCATCCTCCCCCACGAGTCCCGCGCGGTCCATGCAGAAAACCACCGGCAGCTTCTGGAGGCCTACGTCATGCTCCATCTGGTCAAACCCGCGCTGCATGAAAGACGAGTAGATGGCGCAGACCGGCTTGATGTTTTCGCAGGCCATTCCGGCCGCAAAGGTCACCGCGTGTTCCTCCGCCAGGCCGACGTCGAAGAAACGGGACGGGAACTCCGCCCGGAAAAGATCGGTGCTGGTCCCTTCGGGCATCGCGGCTGAGATGGTGACGATCCGTGAATCCGTTCTGGCCAGTTTCACTAGCGCCTGGCCAAAAACCTTTTGGTACGTCGGGGGCGGGGTGGTGGAGGAAGACTTGATCATGGTGGCGGTTTTAACGTCGAATTTCCCCGGGCCGTGCCAGGTGATCGGATCTTTTTCCGCCGGTTCATACCCTTTGCCCTTTTTTGTGATGATATGCAGGAGGATCGGTCCTTTGAGTCCTTTGATGTTTTCCAGGATTTCGGTCAAGCGGGGCAGATCATGTCCGTCTACGGGTCCAAAGTAGGAAAATCCAAGCTCTTCGAAAAGCATGCCGGGAAACAGCAACACGCGCACACGCTTGGCCACCCGCAGCAGGCCGGAGCCGTAAAACTGGATCCGTTTCAGGAATTTCTCCACTTCGTTTTCCAGCTTTTTCGCCAGGCCGCCGGTGAGCATTTTGGTGAGGAAGGCGCCTAAGGCGCCGACGCGGTTGGAAATAAACATCTGGTTGTCGTTCAGGATCACCAGCAGGTCGGTGCCAATGTGCCCGGCATTTTGAAGCCCTTCGAAGGACATGCCGCCGGTAATACAGCCGTCGCTCACAATGGCGACCACGCGGTGGTCCTCGTTCTTCTGATCGCGCGCCACGGCCATGCCGAGAGCCGCGGAGATGGCGGTAGAAGCGTGGCCCGCGCCAAAGGCATCGTAAATCGACTCGTCTCGCCGCAGGAACCCGGAAAGTCCGTTGAGTTCACGAATGGTGTCGAACCGGTCCTGCCGGCCGGTCAGAAGTTTATGGCCGTAGGTTTGATGGCCGGTGTCCCAGACGATCTTGTCTTTGGGGGTGTTGAAAACATAATGGAGCGCCAGGGTGAGTTCCGTAGTGCCGAGGGACGAGCTGAGGTGCCCCCCCTTTTTGGAAATGGTTTCCAGGATCCGCTCACGCATTTCCGCCGCCACCGCCGGCAACTGCTCTCGCTGGAGCTTTCGGAGGTCGCTCGGATCTTTAATCTGTTCTAGGATGCCCATGGTCAATTTCTCCTTCTGCTTAAGCCGTCATCCCCCGCGGACACTGGCGGGGGATCCAAAGATACTGTTCATGATAGATTCCCTGCCAGAGACCGCAGGGAATGACGAAAGTTATCAGTGGTCTCTTTCCACAATATAATTAGCCAGCTGTTTCAGGATTTGTGCCTGCCGCTTAAACGGTTTCAGCGCGGCTTTGGCTTCTTCCACAAGCGTTTGCGCTTTTCGCCGAGAGGCTTCCAATCCGTAGATCGCCGGGAACGTCAACTTCTTGTTTTTGGCATCACTGCCGCTTTTCCCGAGCTTCTTCTTGTCGGCCACCACATCTAAAACATCATCAGCAATTTGAAACGCCAGGCCGATCTTTTCCCCATAATCACCGAAAGCCGAAAGTTGCTTTGGGGAAGCGCCCGCTAAGAGGGCGCCTGCTTGAAGGCTGGAGCGTATCAGCGCGGCGGTCTTGAGCCGGTGAATCGAACGAAGAAGCTGCTCAACTGAGGCCTGGGTCCGGGGGAGGCCGTTGTGCTTCTTCCATTGCCCCCCATCCATCTGGATGTCGAGGACTTGTCCTCCCACCATTCCGAAGGTGCCGGCCCCGTGTGCGATTAAGTGGACAACTGCAGGAACAGCCTGCGCACGGACGCTATGAATTTTAGCATTTTCCGAGATCAGCTCGAAAGCCTTGGTCAGGAGGGCATCCCCCGCCAGAATGGCGATCGCTTCGCCGTAAACCTTGTGGTTGGTCGGGCGGCCGCGGCGCAGATCGTCGTCGTCCATGGCCGGGAGGTCGTCATGCACCAGGGAGTACGTGTGGATCAACTCCATCGCGGCGGCGGTGGGAAGCGCGATCTCCGGCTTTTTCCCGCAGCACTCGGCCGCGGCCAGAACCAGCACCGGACGCAGGCGTTTGCCGCCGGCAAAAACCGAGTAGCGCATGGCTTCATGGATGATCTCAGGTTCCGAGATCGTTTTGTCCATGTAGTGGTCGAGGGCTTTCTCGACCAGTTTCCGACGGCTTTCAAAATAGGAGTGCAGGGGTTCCGGCATCATGAATTATTCTCCATCCTTGAACGGTTCTAATTTCCCGGTTTCTTTGACTAAAATTTCGACTTTCTTTTTCGCCTCTTCAAGCTTCTGCTGGCAGCCGCGCGCCAGGCGGATCCCTTCTTCAAACAGCTTCAGGGATTCCTCCAGGGGAGCTTCTTTGGTCTCCAGCTGCTCGACAATCAACTCGAGCCGTTTCAGGCTCGTTTCAAAGTTCAGTTCTTTCGACTTCGGCATAAATCCGTCCTTCGTGTAATTGTACTTCAATCCGGTCCTTGGCTTTAACGTCAGCGGCCCGTTTAAGAAGTTGGTGTTTCGGCAGGGTCCACGTGATCGTATAGCCGCGAGAAAGGGTAGCCAAAGGTGAGAGCAGATGCAACTTTTCCATCAGATGGCGGAGTGTTTGGTCTCCTTGTTCAAGACACCGGCTGGTGTTTTGGATGAGCTGCTCGCGCAAGCCATCGATGGCCAGCAGGTGTTCTTCGAATAATACGAGCGGGCGCTGCAGCATCCGACTGGCGAGCGCATGGATAAGACGCTGCTCCAGTTCGTTCAGCTGATGGGTCATGCGGGTCCGCAGGCGGGACGTCCATTGGTGGAGCTGCTCCGCGAGTTCGGTTTTGGCGCGAGAAACCAGTTCCGCGGCTGCCGAAGGCGTCGCGGCCCGCAAATCCGCCACGAAATCCGCGATCGTGAAATCCGTTTCATGACCCACGCAGGAGATGACCGGGATGCGGGAGGCCGCGATCGCACGCGCCACCGTCTCTTCGTTGAATGCCCAGAGGTCTTCGAGGGAGCCTCCGCCGCGCCCCACTAAGAGCGCGTCCAGTTTCGGGAAATCACGATTGAGCTGGCGGATGGCCGCCGTGATCTCCTCGGCCGAGCCTTCTCCTTGAACTTTAACGGGACAGACCAGGACTCGTACGGCGGCCAAACGCCGGTCCAGAATCGTCAGGATGTCGTGCAGCGCCGCGCCATCGCGCGAGGTGACCACTGCAATCCATTCCGGCAGGGTCGGGATCGGTTTTTTGCGGGCCGGATCAAACAATCCTTCTTTGTCCAGTTTGGCTTTGAGTTGTTCAAAGGCGAGTTGAAGACCGCCTTTGCCTTTGGGTTCCATGGCGCCGGCCACCATCTGGAACCGTCCTTGCGGCGGATAAATGGTCAGCCGCCCGTTCACGAGGACTTGAAGCCCGTCTTCGAGTTTAAAGGGCAGCCGACTGAAGTCGTCGCGGAACATCACCACGCTCAACGAGGCACCGGGATCCTTCAGAGAAAAGTAGCAGTGGCCGGAAGAATGGCGGACCAGGTTTGAAATTTCCCCCTCGACCCAGAGATCGGGATACATTGCTTCCAGAGAGGCTTTGGCATCCCGTACGATTTCGCTGACCGAGAAAATCTTCATGAGTCTTCGGGCAGGGTAGCGGGGAGTGGAACCATTTCCTGAATGCGCTGGATCGAGCGCGCTTTGCCGGTGGCGTCGTCGATGTCCACAACGCAGGCGCAAACCAGAGCGTCTCCGCTCGCCACGCCGAGATGGCTGTGAAGCCCGGTCAGAAAACGATCGGTGGCCGGCCGGATTTCCGCTCCAATGACGCTGTTGTATGGGCCGCAGGCGCCGATGTCTGTGATATAAGCTGTCCCGTTGGTGAGGAGACGCTCATCCGCGGTCTGCACGTGCGTATGGCTGCCAATCACCGCGCTGGCGCGGCCGTCGAGGTGCCAGCCCATCGCTGCTTTTTCCGCGGTAATTTCCGCATGCATGTCCACGAGAATAATGCGGGTCTCTTTGGACAATTTCTCGATTTCCTGGACAACGGCCCGGAAAGGGTCATCGGTGAGCGGCATGTAGACGCGCCCCATGACTTGGATCACCGCGACCGAGAGGCCGGAACGGGATTTGAAAACCCCGGAGCCATGTCCCGGAACGCCCGGCGGATAGTTCAGCGGCCGGATCAGGCGCGGATCGTCAAGAAGGGTTCTGATTTCTTTGCGGTCAAACGAATGGTTTCCCAGGGTGAGAACGTCGGCGCCCGACTTCCAGAGTTCCTCCGCGAGCCGCGGGGTGATGCCTTTGCCGTGCGCGGCGTTCTCCGCGTTCACAATGACAAACTCAGCGTCATATTGTTTCTTGAGACCGGGCAGGATGTCGGAAAAGGCCTGCCGTCCGGCGCGGCCGATAATGTCGCCAAAGAAAAGAATTCGCATCGTCAGGGTTTCCTCGTTTCCATCAGCCCTTGTTCCGTAATCAGAACGTGCATTCGCATGTCATGGGCCTCCTTCGGGAGCGGGGCCGGATAAATCTGAATCGAAAAGGCCAGGCCCCAACGGGGCGCCTGAGGCATTTTGGGTAGAAGCCTGTCGAAATAACCGCCGCCAAAACCGATGCGGCCGCCGCGCTTGTCAAAGACGACGCCCGGCACCAACGCCAGCTCCACTTCCGACGGATCCACCAATTTCCGAAACGCCGGTCCGGGTTCTAAAACCTTTTTAAAGGGGCCCGGGAACAATTCGCTGAACCGGTAAAGCTCCGAGACGAGCGTTTCATTCTTGTCTGAGGAGATGAGCGGGACGATCACGCGTTTTTTCTGCTCCAACGCTTCCGTGATGAGCCGGTGCGTAGCCACTTCGGAACCGCACGACACATAGAGGAGGAGAGTCCCGGCCTCTTTCCAGGCCGGGTGCTGGAGGATGCACTCGCGGATCTGTGCGCTCTCCTGCTCCCGGACGGCAGGGGCTAGCTGATTTCTTTTTTCGATGTAGCGGGCGCGGATTTCGGTTTTGGTTGAGATGCCCATAGTTGAAGCCGTCTCTGAATATCACTTTCGTATCCGAGCGAGGTGGGCTCATAAAGCGTCACCGGCTGCGGCCAGTAGTCCTGCGCAACAAAGTGTCCGGGGAAGTCATGCGGATAAAGATACCCTTTTCCATGACCCAGCGCCTCGCGGTCCAGGTTTGCATCTTTCAAATGGTTGGGGACCTCCCGCCGCGGGCCCTGTTCGACTTCCGAAAGGGCTTTTTCGACCGCCAGGTAGGAGGCGTTCGACTTGGGCGCTGTCGCGATGTAAACGGCGGCCTGCGCCAGAGGAATGCGCCCTTCCGGCATGCCGACGAACTCGACCGCGGCCAGGGCGGCGTGCGCGATCAGCATGGCCCGGGGATCCGCGTTGCCGACATCTTCCGAGGCCGAGATGATCAGCCGGCGCGCGATAAAACGGGGGTCATCTCCGGCGGCCAGCATCCGGGCCATCCAGTACAGAGCGGCGTCGGGACTGCCGCCGCGCAAAGACTTGATAAAAGCGGAGGCGATATCGTAATGCTGGTCTCCGGATTTGTCGTAAGTCAGGGCCCGCTTCTGGACGCACTCTTCCGCCACTTTCAAAGAAATGGAAATGACGCCGTCGGCCGACGTCGCGGTGGTGAGCGCTGCCAGTTCGAGCGCGTTGAGCACCCGCCGGGCGTCTCCGTTGGCCTGAGTGATTAGATGGGCGCGTGCGTCCGGCTCCAGACGGATAGGTTTCTGCCCCAGACCGCGTTCCTTATTCTGCAGCGCGTTGTCGAGGATTTTTTCGAGCGCTTCGGAAGAGAGGGCCTTGAATTCAAAGGCCTGCGCGCGGGATAGAAGCGCCGAGTTGACGTAGAAGAAAGGATTCTCAGTCGTCAGGCCGATCAACGTGAACAGGCCCCGCTCTACATCCGGCAGGAGGGCGTCCTGCTGGGCCCGGTTGAAGCGGTGAATCTCGTCGAGAATCAGAAGCGTCTTCTGGCCGTCCATCGAGCGGCGTTCTTTCGCCCGGTCGATGACGCCGCGAACATCGGCGACACCGGCCGTTACCGCATTCAGTTCTTCGACGACCGCGCGGGTTTTCTGAGCGATCAAACGGGCCAGCGCGGATTTACCGCATCCCGGAGGGCCAAAAAAAATAGCGGAGCTGAGGCGGTCCGCTTCCAGCGCGCGCCGGAGCAGTTTTCCCTCCCCCAGAATCTCGGCCTGCCCGGCCCATTCGTCAAGCGAACGCGGCGACATGCGCAGGGCGAGCGGTGCGTCAGCGGCCAGAGCCGCTTCACCGCCGGGCGGATCAAAGAGGGACGGTGTTGAAAAGGTTGATTTTCTTGTCATGAAAGAAGGGCATTACCACGCGACAGGGTCAATTACTCAGGGCACTGTCCAGCAGCTGCACGAGTTCGTCGGCTTTGGTTTCGAACGATTTGGAGGAAGACCCCTTCGCATCCTGTAAACGAAAAAGCTCATCCGCGATGTTCATCGCCGAGACAACCGCGAGTTTATAAGAGTCGATGATCTTGGACTCTTCTTTGATCTGCAGCATCTTCTCTTCGACAAACTGCGCCAGGCGGTTCACGTACAGCTCATCGCCGGGGTTGGCTTCCATCGGGTATTCGTGTCCCATGATTTGGACGTACAGGACGTGTTTCATGAGGGCCTCAAGGTATTCAGGGAATGGAGCGCCCGTTCCACGCGGTGCGCGACTTGCTCCTGTTTGTGTTTGAGATGTTCGTAGTCGGACAAAATGTGCTGGACTTTGCTGTTCTCGCTGTTGAGGAGCGTCAGATGCGCCTTGAGGGATTCGTATTCGGTCCGGAGCTGCTGGTTTTCCTTCTTAAGGGCCATCAATCGGTCGACGACAGCGCGCGTTTTTGCTTCAACCTCTTCGATTTTATTCACAAATCGATCATACTACTTGAGTTATCCATTTTTCAAACAAACTCATCGGGGTGAGGGATGCGGTTGAAGGGAATGCGGGTGGGGGCCGCTTTCCGGTAGGGCTGGAGGCCTGCCACGGAGATGGCTTCCTTCCCGTAGCGGGCGTTGATACGGTCCATGGCTTTCCCAAGTCCTTCCCGTTTGGGCGGAACAAATAAGGAAAACTGATGCCGGTCCTCGGGAACCAGATCCAGACACGTCACGCCGGTCAGGAAGGGTTTCCCCGGAGGGCATTCGTCCCAGAGCGAGCGAAGCGTTTTCAGGAGCAGGAGGGTGTCCTGCGTTTCGTCCACTTTGGCGGTTTGTTCCCAGTAGGGGCCTTGAGCAAATTTCACCTGAACCGCTAACCGCCGCGTGAAAAATCCTTCCCGGCGCAGGCGGGCCGCGGCCCGGACCAGGAGTTTTTTAAGAACCCCCCACGCGCCTTCGCGTGTCCGGAGCTCCGGTTCCAGAACATGCTGATGCCCGATGCTTCGGTGAATCGTCTCCGGGAGCTTCACGTCTTCCCCGCGCAGCCAATGGTAATAGCGTTCCCCGACCACGCCTCCCAGAGTTGGCGCATCGGAGTCCTGTCCAGCCGGCAGAGTGCCTGGACGGAGAAAATCCCGTGCTCCTGAAGACGTTTTTCCATGCGGGGCCCGATGCCGGGGAGATCCCGCAGCGCCAGCGGATAAAGCGCTTCCGGCAGGTTTTCCTGCAGAAAAATCGTGAGGCCATCGGGTTTGTTCCGGTCCGAAGCCACTTTGGCCAGGTAGCGGTTAGTGGCCAGACCGATCGAACAAGTGAGAATGGCCCCGACCCGCTCACGCAGGACGTGTTTGATTTTTCGGGCCAGGGCGACGGCATTGGGGATCTGCTGTTGGGACCCGGTTAATTCACAAATCATCTCGTCGACTGAAAGAACGGAATCAATGGGAAGACAGGTCTCGACGGTTTCCACGATCCGTTCATGATAGCGGGTATAGAGACGGTGATGCCCTTCGACGAAAACGATATTGGGGCAGCGGACTCTGGCGTCGGCGACCAGCGTTCCGGTTTTCACCCCAAACGCTTTGGCCTGGTAACTTGCCGCCAGGCAACAGGTGGTTTCCGCTTGAAGCGGGATCACCGCGACGGGTTTACCCCGCAGTTCCGGATGCTCCTGCTGCTCGCAGGATGCAAAATAACTGTCTAGATCCAGGAAGAGCCAGTGGATCATACATGTGTATGGTAATACTTCGCTAACGGCGGAGCAAGCCAGAAACGTCAGCGAGCAAGCGAGTAAGTGAGTCAGGGGCGCACCGCTGCCTGCGCTTCCGCAATTTCTTATAGCGCGCTGGCACCGCGGTCGTATGCGGTGTGCGCCCGAGGATGCATTAGGTTTTTTGTCGTCGCCGAAGGAGGAGGAGAAAATACGCCACGGCCAGGCCGGTGTAATTAAGCAGCATAAATGATCCACTGCCCCAGGGAGCGCCGTTGACGAGCGGTGTGGGAAACGGCCAGAAAAATGGTGTTGGAAAGAAATGCATGGAGTGCGTTGGAATATCGCAGAGAATATGCAGCCCCCAGGCGCCCATAGGCCACAGCGTTTGGAGACTGTAGGGGTGGGTTTGAAACCCGCTCCTCCTGCGCCGCCAGGCCAGGAAAATGTAGGCGGCTGTGACCACCGCCGCCCAGACTACCAGGCTGTGGGTGATGTCGTAAGTGTGGTATACGAAAGGAGGAATGGTCGCGGGGTCAGGCGGACCCATGTGGTGATGGGCCCAGCGTTCCTGAAGATCGCTCAGATGCGTGACGAAGAACAGGCCGAAGGAGAAGAAATCCGGTGCCAGGCCAATGACGAACGCCTGACGCCACTGCCGGGCGTCCTTCTGTCCAAAGGCCGCTCCTCCCCACAGCCCGTGCGCCAGCGTGTCCATCGGGGATCGCCCGAATCAGCCGCCTCCGGATTTTCGGGGCATGCTGTACTTCGGCGTGGTCACGGTTTGATGCTTGTGTACGGTGATGGCGGGTCCTTGCGGGTTATGATGAGCCTGAGCGGGTTTCCCCTCCTGCTGTTTTTCCGCTTCTTTGTTTTCCTGTTCTTTCTTCTTCGCGGCGGCCGCCCACTGTTTTTCCAGGGCCTCACGTTCCTTGGCCTCGTTTTTAGTTTCGCAGCATTTCTTATATTTTTTGCCTGATTTGCAGGGGCAAGGGTCATTGCGTCCGATATCCATAGTAGTCCTTTCTCGTTATATCCCTTCTCCCGACACGACGGTCGGGAGAAGGGTGGGATGAGGGCACATCTTTATAGGGTACCTGCCCTCACTCTGTACCCTCTCCCGCCTCCCGGCGGGCGAGGGAATTATGGTAATGATTATAAACACTTTTTGTTTTGGTATGCTTATGTCCAGACAATACAAGGAGATCAAATTTATGGGAAGCAGCAAACCAAAGTGGTTAACGAAACAACTCCGCAAGCACGCCAGCGACGCCCGTCGTATCGCCCGCCTCAAAAACCCCGGGACGAAGAACCTGGACGTGGTCCGGGTCGCCCGTCACGGTGGCAATTACAAAGCCGCTCATCCGTAAACCAGAACGTCTGTCGGACTTATCCGTTTTCTGTTTTGTAACGGACGGTCATTTGATAGAAGAGTTTGGCCCCGCAGGGAACCCGGGGGTCTGCGTAAGAGGCGGCCTCGCAGAGGCTCAGCCCCTCGGCCGTTTCCTTATTGGACGCCAGCGCATTTTCCATGGCTTCCATGAGGTCAAAATGGCCGTTGCCGCAGGCGTTTGGACAGGGCACATCAAGTTGGAAGGGTTCATCGGGATCAATCACACGCTGCACGTGTTCTAAAATGGTGCCGGAAGGCGCTTCCATGCGGAGATCCATCTCAAGACGATCGATTTGTGGAAACCGTTTGCGCAGAGTCCCTGCACGGGTTTTCTCTAATTCTGCTTTTTGGGAACGAGCCGACCGGAGCTCGTTTTTGCTGGGTCCATGCGTGATTCGCCGTTTTCGATAATTGGGAAAGGCCAAGGGGAACTATTTCGGGATGGACATCGGAGGCCTTTTCTTTGGCCTGGTGGTCGGAAGACAGACGCAGCCGGTGAAGCCGCATCCCATGCAACAGTAAACCTTATCTCCGATCCGGAATCCTTTGGACGAGGACCAACGACTTTTTTTTAAACGGCAGTTTGGGCAGTTACTCATGACTCATTCTAGCATTTCCCTCGGTGTTTTGAGGGTTAAAGATTTATTTTATGGAGTTTAATGCCGGCTTCGCGCAGGAGAGCTTTGGCCTGAGTGGCGAGCGGGTAATCCTGATTGTAGATGACTTCCACAATCCCGCCGTTAATGATCATCTTGGTGCACTGCAGGCAGGGTGAGAACGTCGTGTAGAGGCTCGATCCTTTGATTGCGATGCCGTGATAGGCGGCCTGGACGATGGCGTTTTCTTCGCCGTGGGAGCAGACGCACTCGCTTAAGCTCTGTCCGGAAGGCCCGATGGTGTTACAGCGCGGACAGCCCCCCTCAAAGCAGTTCTTCGTGTTACGAGGCGTCCCATTATATCCCGTCGATATAATACGGCCGTCTTTTACGATGACCGCGGCCACTTTACGCTTTAGGCAGTTGGAGCGGGTGGCCACGTTCTGGGCGATGTTCATGAAATAAGAATCCCAGCCTGGACGTTTCATCTGTTTCAAAGCAACGCGAAGGAGCGTTGTGGTACGCTCGTGGAGTTGGTCCAGAGTTCCATTGTTGGGAAGGGTGGCATCCGCCAGTTTTGCGCAGGCCTCCAGTGATTGTTTGTTCGGATCGGTGTTATGGGCCTCGCGCCTTTCGACGATCTTAAACGCCGCCAACGTTTGAGGATCGTTCTCCCGGGCGCGCGCTTTGATGCGTTCGAAACGCGCTTCAGGAGAGGCGGTAATGGCCCATAGCCTGAAGTCCGGACGCCGGCGGAAGGCTTCCACTTCCCCTGGGTTGCGGAAAGAATCGATCACATAGTTTTGATTTTCGCCGAGGGTTTTCAGGATCCGTTCCGCGAGGATGGAAGGCCCGTATTTCAGGCGCAGCTCGTTGCCCACCCGCGTGAGGTGATCCCGGGTCGGCGTCATCTTGCGGCGCTGGAGTTCTTTTCGGAGAATGTCCGACAGCGAGGCGAACTGGAACCCGCGCTCCTGCAGGAACTTCGCGACTTCCCCTTTACCCGATGCGTTTTTCCCTGTCAGACCTATGATCATTTTCTTAATACCGCCTCACATTTTTTCTCGAGGTCTGTGATGATCTTCTGCATGACTTTCTCCACGTCCGCGTCGTCCAGAGTCCGGTCGCGGTGCCGGAAGAGAAGCGAAACCGTCAGGGACCGGCGGTCTTTTCCGATTTTTTCTCCCTGGAAGAGATCGATCAGCGAGACGGATTCCAGAAGGACGCCGCCGGAGGTGCGCAGCGTCTGGGCGATTTTTTCGTAGGGGACGGAAAGCGGGGAGGTGACCGAGAGATCGCGATACACCGCCGGGAACGGGTTCAGCGGTTTGTAGGTGACGGTGGCTGGAAGGATCTGTCGGAGCGCGGCCAGGTCCAGCTCCGCGGCCACGAGCGTGTTTTCCGTATCCAACTCCTGCACAAGTTCCGGATGCAGCTCACCGAACCAGCCGATGACGGTGCTGCCGGAGACGATCATGGAAGAACGCCGGGGATGAAATGACGCGATTCGGCAGGGGGTGATCTGAATCGGCGGCAGGTGCAGCGCGTTCTGCAGGGACGTGAGGAACCCGGTGAGATCAAAATAATCCGCGGACCGCTTTTTCCCGCGCCAATGGTGGCTCACGATTTCCCCGCCCAGGACGATGCCGAGCCGGCGCTGTTCATGGAGACCGTCATGGTCCTTGTAAAAAATGCGTCCAATCTCAAAAAGCGAAACGCCGGGCATCTGATGGTGAAAATTGAGAACCGCATTCTGCAGAATGGCTGGCAGAAGGCAGGTTCGCAGCACCGCCTGCTCCTGAGAGAGCGGATTGGCCAGCCCTACCGGTTGAGCGTCCGGGGATTGTCCAAGCCCGGGGATAAAGGGGAACGCCTGTTTCTGGCTCAAAAACGTATAGTTGACCACTTCGTTCAGCCCGAAGCCGGACAGAAGCTTGGAGATCCGCTGTTCAAAAGACCACCACGGATCTTCGGGAACGCCGGTGATGCGAATAGCCGGCGCGCGCGCCGGAATATTGTCGTAGCCATGCAGCCGGGTCAATTCTTCCATGAGATCGGCTTCCGTGGTGATGTCCAGCCGCCAGGATGGAGCATTCACATGGAGTTGACCGGTGCCCATGTTGATCTCGCAGCCGAGGCGCCGCAGAAGCGCGGCCGCCGTCGCTTCTTTGAATTCGATTCCGAGAAATTGACGGATGCGCTCGATGCGAAGCTTGATGGTTGGCTGAATCGGCGGTTGTGCCGAGATTTCCAGAGGCTTAAACCCAAGACCCCCGGCCAGTTCCTGAATCAGCTGGGCGGCACGCCGTGAGGCAAAAGCCACCATGTTCCAGTCGGTTCCCCGTTCGAAACGGTAAGAGCTTTCGGAGCTGACCCCCAGGGTTTTGCTGGCCTGCCGGACCGCCGGCGCATAAAAAGCGGCGCTCTCCAGAATCACTTCTCGCGTTCCCGCGTCGATGGCAGAAGCTTCCCCGCCCATTACCCCGGCCAGAGCCGCCGGAGAGGACTCATCCGCGATCACCAACAAGCCTTCCTGCAGTTCAACGGTCTGGCCGTCCAGGAGCAGCATTTTTTCCCCGGCTTTAGCGCGGCGGATCTGGATGTGACGGCCTTTCAGTTTTGCGGCGTCGAACGCATGAAGCGGTTGTCCCAGTTCGAGCATGACGTAATTCGTGGTATCGACGATATTGTTGATGGACCGGAACCCGCAGCGCGTGAGGCGCTGAATCATCCATTCGGGAGAGGCCCCGACCTGGATGTCCCGGATGGCGCGGGCGATATACCTTGGGCATAAATCCCGGGCGTCGTTGGACAGCGTAACCGAGTTGGCGATATCCAGCTCTCGCACCCGGGGTTCCGGCATTTTGAGTGGGAGGGAGAAAGCGGCCGCCAGTTCGCGGGCAACGCCGAGAATACTGAGCGCATCGCGCCGGTTTGGGGTCACCTCAATTTCAATCAGAGTGTCGTCCAGCCCCAGAATCGGGCGGATGTCCGCTCCTAAAGGGAGGACCGGATCCAGTTCCAGAATTCCCTCAGATTTTTCTTCAAGACCCAGCTCTGCGCGTGAACAGATCATTCCCTGGGATTCCACGCCACGGAGCTTGGCGGCTTTGATCTGAAGTCCATTGGGCAGCACCGCGCCGATGCGCGCTAGCGGAACGCGTTGACCCTCTTTCACATTGGGGGCGCCGCAGACCACCGAAAACTCATGTTGGCCGTCAAAGACCTTGCACAGCGACAAACGATCCGCGTTGGGATGTTTCCCCACCTCGCGGACTTCCGCTGTGACGACGCCTTCCAGCGGGCCTCCAAAGGTTTGGACCGAAGCGACTTCAAACCCAAGACGGGCCAGCGTATCCGCTGTTTCCTGAGGAGAAATCTCCAGCGGGACAAATTCTTTAAGCCAGTTGTAGAGCAGTTTCATCGTTTAAAATTGCCGCAGGAATCGCAGGTCATTTTCATAAAAAAGCCGCATGTCATCAACGCTGTATTTCAGCATGGCCAGGCGTTCGACGCCCATCCCGAAGGCGAATCCGGAGTATTTCTCCGGATCAATTTTAACGCCATGCAGCACATAGGGATTCACCATGCCGGAGCCCAGCAGTTCCAGCCACCCGGTATTTTTGCAGACCCGGCAACCGGTTCCCCCGCAGAAACACGAGACATCCATTTGTGCTGAAGGTTCTGTGAACGGGAAAAAGGTGGGCAAAAAACGAGTTTTCGTGCTCGGTCCGAAGAAAGCCTGTGCAAAATGCGAAAGGGTTCCCTTTAAATCAGCGAATGAAATCCCTTCATCCACCAGAAGCCCTTCGATCTGGTGAAAAACCGCCGAATGCGACGCATCCACCGCTTCGTGGCGGTAGACGCGGCCTGGGGCGATGATCGCGATGGGCGGCGGATATTTCTCCATGACGCGGACCTGTACGGGAGAGGTGTGGGTCCGGAGTAAAACCGGTTCGTGACGGGCCTGTCCGTCCTGTAAATCTGGCAGCGGCAGCTGCCGGCGGCTCATCTGCAGATAAAACGTGTCTTGCATGTCGCGTGCGGGATGGTTGTCGGGAATGTTCAGGGCCTCGAAATTGTAGTATTCACTTTCGATCTCCGGCCCGTCGGTGGTGACAAACCCCAGCGAACGGAAAATGCCGACGAGTTCGCCCATGACCTGGTCGAGCGGATGCAGATGCCCGAGCGGGTAAGGCGTTCCCGGCAGCGTGGTATCCAGAAGGTCCTGTTCGAGAGTCCGGGAGCGTTCGGATTTTTTTAGTGCTCGTTCAGCGTCGGTTAGAGAGGTTTCAAAGGCCGCTTTCAGGCTGTTATAAAGGGGTCCATAGTTCTTCCGTTCTTCCAGGGTCATTCCCGGAAGCTGCTTCAGGAGGGTTGTCAGGTGTCCTTTCCGGCCCAGCCAGGCTACCTTAACAGCTTCCAGTGCCTCCAGAGTTTTTGTTTTCTCCAGTTGGGATTGGAATTCAGAACGCAGTGTTTCGAGATCGGGAAGAGAGCTCATGAGTGCGTATTTTAGAATAAAAAAGGCTCTGAGCCGAAGTCCGCCGAATCAGAGCCTTTAAACATTTTCGTCATTCCCCGCGGTCGTAAGCGGGGAATCCAGTCATAAGCTTTGCCGCTTGGATCCCCCGCCAGAACCTGCGGGGGATGACATCTTTAAAAGAGTGCTGGCTTAAGTGCCGGCGGCCGCCTTCGCTGTTTCGGCCAGTTCCTTGAAAGCGCTCTGGTCCACAACCGCCAACTCCGCCAACATCTTGCGGTCTAACACCACGCCAGCCTTCTTTAAGCCGTAAATCAGCTGGCTATAGGAGAGGTTGTGCATCCGGGCGGCGGCGTTAATCCGCTGAATCCATAGGGCGCGGAACTCGCTTTTGCGGTCTTTCCGACCCACGTAGGAGTAGCGAAGAGAGCGCTCCACCTGCTGAATAACCTGCCGCCACCGGCTGCGTTTCGAGGCGTACGAGCCTTTGGCGATTCGAAAGATCTTCTTTTTGCGCTGACGCGTCGTTTTTCCGCTTTTTACACGAGCCATGAATTAATCCTGTTCTTAAGAAATATCAATTATAAGGGAGGAGCGCCTTAATCGTTTTTCCATCGACCTTGTTGAGGTAGTGCGCCTTTCGCAGATGGCGTCCGCGATTGGCGGACATGCCGATCAATAGGTGGCGCAGGCCTGGTTTTTTGTGCTTGACCTTGCCGTGCGCCGTGATGTGAAACCGTTTTCCTGCTCCGCGATGTGATTTTATCTTTGGCATATGTTCTCTCTCGTCATTTTTTCGGGGCAAACAGAAGGCTTTTGCGGTTGCCATCCATTCGACCGTCCTGCTCTAAAACCGCGACATCCTGAATTCGTTCCTTCACGCGCTCGATCAGCGGGTTGGCTAGATCGGTATGCTCCATTTCGCGTCCGCGGAAGACAAAGGTCAAACGCACTTTGTCGTGTTCCTCCAGAAACTCACGCATATGATTGATCTTGATGTCCAGATCATGAAAACCAATCTTCGGCCGGATGCGGAGCTCTTTAACCTGTCCGCCTTTCTGCTTCTTGCGCGCTTCTTTCAATTTCTTTTCCCGCTCGTAGCGGAACTTGGAGAAATCAGTCAATTTGCAGACAGGAGGATTGTTCAGTGCCGCGATTTCGACGAGGTCCAGACCGCGATTCAGGGCGAGCTGCAACGCTTCTTCGAGAGATCGGATGCCTAACTGTGTGCCGTCAACATCAATAAGCCGTATGTCCCGTGCCCGTATCTGATGGTTGATGCGTGGTTCTTGCGTCTTATTTATAAGCTTGCGACCTCCTGTTTGAAATGACGGCAAAAACGAACCGAAATCTTAATAAATCGACGGTCAGGGTGTCAAATAACGCGCTTTTTGATTTCCTGCTCCAGGCCTTCGATAAAGGTGGCCACAGGTTGAGCCCCGAGGTTCTCTCCGGTGCGTTTGCGGACGGCGACCGAGTTGTCCAGTTGTTCCTGGTCTCCCACCACCAGCAGATAAGGAATCTTGTCCAGAGTGGCCTCGCGAATTTTAGCCCCGATCTTGTCGCTGCGGCAGTCCATTCCCACACGATAACCGCGCTGGCGGAGTTCGGCCGCGATTTTGGCGGCATAGGTGTTTTGGCGATCGGTGATGGTCAGTACTTTCGCCTGGACGGGCGCTAGCCAGGCCGGGAAGGCTCCGGCGTACTGCTCAATCAGAATACCGATAAACCGTTCCAGAGAGCCCAGAAGCGCCCGGTGGACCATGATGGCGCGCTGGTCCTTGCCGGTGTCGTCCCGGTAGGTTACATCGAATTGTTCTGGAAGATTAAAGTCCACCTGAACGGTGGAGCATTGCCAGTAGCGGCCCAAACAGTCTTTGATCTTGAGATCGATCTTCGGCCCATAAAAAGCGCCTCCGCCAGCATCGACGTCGAATGTCAGGCCTTTTTTCGTAATCGCGTCCCGCAGGGCTTTTTCCGAGCGTTCCCAATTCTCCGGAGTTCCGACAAACTTCTCGGGGCGGGTGGACAACGAAACAGCATAGTCCTTGAATCCAAACGTCTTGAGAATCTCCAGGGTCATGTCGATGATCGAGATGACTTCGCTTTCAATCAGGTCCGGGCGGCAGAAAATATGCGCGTCGTCCTGCGTAAAGCCGCGCACCCGCAGGAGCCCGTGCATGACGCCGCTGCGCTCGTAGCGGTAAACCGTGCCGAACTCCGTCAACCGGATGGGAAGCTCCCGATAGGAGTGGAGTGAATTTTTGTAGATCTGGATGTGGCCGGGGCAGTTCATGGGTTTGAGCAGATATTCCTGGTTGTCAATCACCATGGGACTGAACATGTATTCGCGATAGAAGTTCCAGTGTCCGGACGTTTTCCAAAGTTCGAGGCGCGCCACGTGCGGGGTAATCACAAATTCGTAGGCGTTCTTTTCGAGCAACTCCCTCAGATACTCCTCAACCATCCGGCGCAGCACGGCTCCCTTCGGCAGCCAGAAGATCAGCCCCGGGCCGATCGTTTCGGGGAGGATGGAGAAAAGCCCCAGGCGGGGTCCCAGCTCGCGATGATCCCGTTTCTTGGATTCTTCCAGGCGGGTCAGGTAGCCGTCCAGTTCCGCCTGAGTCGTCCAGACCGTTCCATAAATACGCTGAAGCTGTTCGCGTTTTTCATCCCCCCGCCAGTAGGCACCGGCCACGCGGAGCAGTTTGAAATAACGGATCTCTTCAGTGGTTTCGATGTGACCACCCCGGCAGAGATCCACAAAGGTGTCATGCAGACAATAGGTGACCGTTGGGGTGTTGAGGTCGTCGATCATCTCCACTTTAAACTTTTCCCCCCGGTGCCCCCAGAACTGGCGCGCCTCATCGCTCGAATGCGTGCTCATCGTGAAGCGGTGGTTCCCTTTCACGATTTCAGTCATCCGTTTTTCGATGGCAGGCAGATCCTCCGGGACAAAGCGGTGGTTGCTTTCAAAATCGTAGTAGAAGCCGTCCTCGATCGTCGGTCCGATGGTCAACAGGGTGTTCGGGAAAAGATCCTGCACCGCCTGCGCCATCACATGCGCGGTCGAGTGCCGGAGATTGTTCAGGTATTCTTCGGAGGTTGTATTCACAATAGCCTATTAAAACAAAATGGTGCCCGGTGAGGGACTCGAACCCACGACCCCCTCCATGTCAAGGAGGTACTCTAACCAACTGAGCTAACCGGGCAGAAATCCAGACGTATTCTAATGTTTTAGAAGGGTTATGACAAATTAGGCGGGTATAGAAATGAGAGCAGCGGCAAGCTCAGAAGCCTTTTGTTGTTCTTTTAAATTGGCCTGTGAGCACTCCAAGGACCATCATTGCAGAACCAACCGTCTGACATAAACTATGTCACTAATCACTCCCGGGCTCGCCGCCAGGCTTTGATCCCCTCCATGACCACCAGAGGCATCAGGGACAGCCCCACGGCAAGCCCCAACTCGGACAGATTGGGAGCCATCGTCTTGAATACCTTTTGCGCGGGTAGCCAGACCATAATTCCGATTTGGAGAGCAAAGGAGATCACGGTGGCTCCCGCCAGCCAATGATTTGAAAAAGGACCGATTTGAAAGATGGAGAGGCGTTCGCTACGACTGTTGAAAGCATGCACCAGCTGCGCGATGGCCAGTACCAAGAAAGCCATCGAACGCGCCCGCTCCACCCCGGCTTGCTCCACCCAATAGACGTAACCGAAAGCCGCCAGCGAGCAGGCCGCAATCAAGGCACCCGCCCCCAGCATGTCCATGATGAACACCCGGTTGATGATCTCTTCGTTGCGGTTACGCACCGGGCGGCGCATGAGATCCTTGGGAGGAGGATCGACTCCAAGGGCCAAGGCCGGCAGTCCATCGGTGACCAGGTTCAGCCACAAAATCTGAACCGGCAGAAGAGGGAGCGGCCAGCCGATCAAAGAGGCCACGAACATCACCAGGACTTCTCCCGTATTGCACGACAATAAGTAATACACGAACTTGCGGATGTTCTCGTAAATCCCCCGGCCTTCCTCAACGGCTGCCTCAATCGACGCAAAATTGTCGTCGAGCACCACCATGTCCGCGACTTCCTTCGTGACGTCGGTCCCCGTGATTCCCATGGCGACCCCGATATCGGCCTCTTTAAGCGCCGGCGCGTCGTTGACGCCGTCTCCGGTCATCGCCACCACCATCCCTCGGGAATGCCAGGCCCGGACGATACGCAGTTTGTGCTCGGCCGACACGCGCGCGTAAACGCCGACCTGATCGACGCGATGGGCCAGGTTTTCTTCGGATAATTGGTCGAGTTCAATCCCGGTCAGCGACTCCTGGCCCGGCCCCATCAATCCTAACTCGGAGGCGACCGCCTGAGCCGTTCCCGGGTGGTCTCCGGTGATCATGACGATGCGGATGCCAGCCTCCCGGCAGTGCCGTATGGATTCGGCCGCTTCCGGACGAGGAGGATCCTGCATCGCTGCCAGTCCCGTGAACACCAAATCCTGCTCCAAGGTTCCGTGGTCAGCCGTGGCGGGCTTTTGATCAAAATCCCGGTAGGCCATCGCCAACACCCGGAGCCCTTGTGTCGCCAGGGTCTCATTTATTTTTGCGACATCCTGGCGCTCCACATCGCCGAGAGCCTCCACCCGGCCACCCCGGTGCAAATACCGGCAGTGGTTCAGGATGACGTCCGGTGCCCCTTTCATATAGGCTCTCCATCCGGAGCCTCTCCGGCAAAGCACCGTCATACGCTTGCGCTCGGAATCAAAGGGAACCTCGGCTTCGCGAGGTTCTTCCTTGTCCAGTTGCTCTTGCAAAAGCCCGATCTTGGCCGCCGCCGTGAGGAGTGCCCCTTCGGTCGGGTCGCCCACCACCGTCCAACGGCCTTCTTTCTGGTGAAGCCCGGAACCGTTGCACAAGACTCCCCCGCGCAGAGTCAAGGTCAAATCCTCCGGTAAACCGGCCTGGGCGCCCGTCTGTCCTTTCGTCCGGATTTCTCCTTCCGGCGCATACCCGGCTCCCATCACTTCATAAAAGACCCCGCCGGCCCAGACCTGACGAACGGTCATTTCATTTTGCGTGAGGGTTCCGGTTTTATCCGAACAAATGACATTCGTGCAGCCCAACGTTTCCACGGCGGGCAGCTTCCGGATGAGGGCGTGTCGTTTGACCATGCGCTGCACACCCACGGCCAGCGCCATGGTCACGACCGCCGGCAAACCTTCCGGTATCGCGGCAACCGCCAGACTCACCGCGGTCAAGAACATTTCCACAATGGGGACACCACGGATCAGGCCAAGTCCGAAAACCACTCCTACAATCAAGAGGCATAGGTAGACCAGCCAACGGCCGAGGGCCTCGAGACGTTTCTGAAGGGGGGTGGCCTCTTCGCCGCTGGAGGCGAGAAGCCCGGCAATCTTCCCCAGCTCGGTCGCCATCCCGGTTTCGGACACGACCATCCGTGCTTTCCCAGAGACGGCGGCTGTGCCGAGAAACACCATCGTGGCCCGGTCACCCAGCGGCGTGTCTTCCGGCAAAGGACGGTCTGTTTCCTTGGAAACGGGTGTCGATTCCCCGGTGAGCGAGGCTTCCTGCGTTCGAAAAGAGGTCGCCCAAACCACCCGCCCATCCGCCGGGATATGGTCGCCAGCCTCCAGTTCCACCAAATCCCCGGGAACTAGTTGCGAGGAAGGAATGGCTTGCTTCTGCCCGTCGCGGATGACTCGAGCCGTTGGGGTGGACAGCTTTTTTAATGCCGCCAGAGACTTCTCCGCCCGGTATTCCTGGAAAAATCCCAATCCCGCATTCAGCAGGATGATCGCCAGAATCGCCGCCGTATCAACCCACTCCTGAAGCACTCCCGAAAGGACAGCCGCCCCGATGAGGACCCACACAATAAGACTCTTGAATTGATCAAAAAACAGGGTCAGCGCTGACACGCCCTTCGCTTCCGCCAAAACGTTCGGCCCGTGAGTCGCCAGTTGTTTATCCACCTGGACGCGAGACAACCCTTTTTCCAGATTCGTCCCGAAGACATCGACAATTTCTTCGATATTGAATGTCCAAACTTTCATGGTACGCCTCCCGGGGAGTGATAGGCAATGAAAAGACCGCTGCCGTAGAGAACTGCCAGAAAAATTGATGTCACTCCGAAACGCCAGAAGCGATGGACGCTTTGGCTGACGAGAGCCGCGAGAACAATGAACACATCGTTACCCATCGCGAGATCGAAATCCTTCTGGCGGGCGAAGAAAACTGCATTGGTGATTTAGGGGAGGCTCGTTACGATGCCCAGAAGCGTCGCCCCGGCGAAAGTGGCCCCCAGACGGTAGTGCAACAAGTGGTTAGACCGTTTTAGAAAGAAAACGGGTGTAGAGCCAGCCGGCGGCGGCGCCGCCGATCAGAGGACCGACCCAATAAAGCCAGTGGTATTCCCAGAAGCCGGCCGCCAAAGCTGGTCCAAAGACGCGGGCTGGATTCATCGCAGCACCGGTGAGAGGACCTCCCACCAGAATATCCGCCGTCACCGTCAATCCAATGCCAAACCCGCCGATTTTGGGCGCCATGGAATCGATGGCCGTACCGAAAACCGCCAGGACGAGGAAGAAGGTCAGAACCGCTTCCAGAACGACTCCCGTCCAGGGACTGACTCCGGCCGCCAGGGCCGGTGTTCCCAGATGGACCGGCATCCAGACGTCCGATGAGAAAACAGCTCGTAAGAGAAAACCGGCCAGTGATCCGCCGATCAACTGGGCAATAACATAGAGAACCAGGGTGCTGAGTTTGATCTTTTTCCCGACCCACGCGCCCAGACTGATGGCCGGGTTGAAGTGCCCGCCGGAGATCGGGCCAAAAGCCGAGACCATGACGGACAAAATCAAACCGTGGGCCAGAGCGATTCCGATCAAACCCACGCCGCCGTGCGTGTAACTGTCGGTAATGATTGAACCGGCTCCAATAAAAAAGAAAGCAAATGTGCCGATCAGTTCAACAAGTGCTGGACGTAATTTCTCTGTCATGGTTAGATCCCCCGTTTGTTCAAGTCATGTCGGGTGGAGGATGAGCCGGGGATCTGACGAAGATTTTGCTCCGGTCTCATCTCTACAGGGATGGAAGCCGCTGGTCCGGTCGTTGGTATCGGAGTAGATTCACAGCCGCTTAATAGAACAGCCGCCAAGATTAGAAAAGTAATACAGCTTAAAAATCGCACGAAATTATTATAGCAGGTTAAGCGGCTTTTGATGGTTGGGCCGCGTCTGAAGCCGCAACAGGAAGGGTAAACGAGATCGCTGTGCCGAGTCCAAGGCCTGGCGATTGCGCCCATATTTTTCCGCGGTGAGACAGAACGATTTCTTTGCAGATGGCCAGACCCAGCCCCAACCCCTGGGCGCCTTTAGATCCGCCAGGGCTCACCTGGAAAAATTTGTCGAACACGACATCCTGCGTTTCATGGGACAAGCCGACGCCGGTATCCTCCACGTCAATGGTGACGGATTCAGGACCGCCCAGGGCTCGTACGACGACTCGGCCTTCCTCCGGAGTGAATTTGAGCGCATTGTGAATCAGGTTCCATATCACCTGCCGGATGCGATCACCGTCGACGGAAACGGCCAGCAGCGCTTCACGGCCTTGCACCACCAGGTTCAGTGCGATGCGCCGTTCGCGCGCTTCCGGCTGTGACTTTTCGACCTCCTCTTTCAGCAGCGTGGCCAGGTCTGTCGGAGCCGGGTGAATGGACAGTTGACCTTTTTCCATCCGGGCCAGATCGAGGAGATCATCGACCATGCGTTCCTGCAGTTCCACCTGGCGTTCCATGTGTTCGATCAGTTCGATCTGTCGGGGTGTTAACGGTCCAGTGGTTTCGGCCCGCAACACTTCGCAAAAGCCCCGGACGCCTGTTAAAGGACCCCGGAGGTCATGGCTGACGAGTGAGAGAAACTGGGACTTCATCTGATTTAAGTCGCTGAGTTGATCGATATTGGCGCGGCTTTTGTGGTGGAGTTGGGCATTCTCAATCGCCAGCGCGGCCTGACGTCCGAAAGCGGTCAGAAAATTGATTTCCCGTTCAAGAAAAATACGCGGAGACTGAGTCGTGACCGCGTTGATCACACCGAGGGGCTGACCGTCGATCGTAAAAACAGGAACACACAGAAGCGAACAGATCGGCTGGGCGCTGGCCCGATAGTGCGGATCCCCCATGGCATACTCGGCCCAATAAGGCTGCCGGGTTTGGAGCGCCCACCCGGCCATGCCTTCCCCCATGTGCAGGCTGATCGGGCTTCGAACCTGAAAATCTCCCCCCCGGACCCATTGCGATTGCAGGGCTTTTTTATTCGGATCCCAGAGCATAAGCGTGGCTCGGTCCACTTTTAAAATGGCGATCACGCCGTCTAAAATGCGGAGCGTTGTTTCGTCGATACTTTGAGTCGATCCCATAAAGGTGGCCAGGGAGGTGGTACCGACTTCGAAGGAGAAGTTCAGCTCCGCAATCTTTTCCTGGAGTTTCACAAAAAGAGCCCGGCGGTGAATGGTCAAAGCGATCGACTGCATCAGCATGTCGAACAGATGCAAGTCTTCCGCGTTCCAGGGAGCCGTGTCGTAACTGCCTAAAAAGGCAACGCCGTAGCAATCGGGGTCGTTCAGTATCGGCAGGCACAAATGCTTGGCGTAGTTGAATTGTTCGCTGAACCAGGGGTTCCCCTCGGCCTGGCGGTACCGGAACGGCTGGCGCAGCGCAAAAACGGGGCACGCCAGAATCGGCAGGTGATGAAGCGATCCCGGACGCAGGGCCGGGTGTTCTCCAAATCCCTGCAACGTCTTCCAGGCTGGGTTCAGTATCCAAAGTCTGGGGTAAACGCGCAGCGGTCGCAAGACCTCGTTCAGCTGTTCGAGTATCCGTTGCTGTAAATCCTCCGAGGACAGACTGGGCGGCAGAGCGTTCAGAGCATCCAAAAAGACAACCGTGGTCCGCAGGGCGTTGACCCCCCGATGAATAGCGAGGTTCTTACGCTGAAATTGTCTGGCGGTCACGAAGGACGTGATGACAATCAGTCCGAGGAAAAACAATTGCCAGATTCCCATCCACTCGAGATGAGCCGGTCCCTGCCAGGCGTATCGCCACAAAAGCCCGCCGTAACATCCGAGGCCGAGAATACCGTCAAAGATGATCATCGCGGCATCAAAATGCAGTGCGTGAATGATAAACGGAATCGGATAGAGATAAAAAAACGGGCTCGTGGGCCCTCCGGTCAAATGGACGGCGATCGTAATCGCCGCAAAGTCCAACGCGCCCAGCGCGTAATAGGTCGGGCGAAGCATTGACGGCGGAGGCCGTCGGATCCAGAAGAGCAGATGCGGAAGGCTGTACAGGAGGGTCAGCGTGAGGATGGCGGTAAACCCGGAGAGAAGATGGAGGGCTCTCAGGATCGCGGCAACAGCAAAAACGGCGCAGCAAAGGCAGAGGCGAAAACGGTTATCGACGAAGATGTGTTCAGTCAGGCCGGCGTCATCGGGAGCCGTCATGCGGCTAGCAGGCGTTCCACTTCCCGGTAAAGATCACGTGCGTAGAAAGGTTTCGTCAGATAGCCCGAGGCTCCGACTTCCTTACCGGTCATCAGATCTTCTTTTTCTTTGCATCCCGTCAAGAAGAGGACGGGCAAGTTTTGTCCCTGGGTGTTTGTCTTAATGATGCGGCAGAGCTCAAATCCGTTGACCCATGGAAGCATGACGTCCAAAATCACCAGATTCGGCCGGTGTTTCTGCAGAAGGACGGGAAGCTGCACGCCGGTGGATGCGGAAATGACGGAGTAGCGGGTGTTCAAGAGTTCCAGAATAATCCGGCGAACCACCGGGTCATCATCCACCACCAGGATGCGCAAGCGGTTCGCCTGGTCGGGCTGCGACTCTTTGAGATTGCTCACGACGGTTTGCTCGATGTGCGACGTTTCCGGAGCTTGCCCCATGGGTCCCCCTCTGGACACGAAAAGCTGTACAACTGTGTACCCCCCTTTCAGAGGGTTGTCAATGCTTTTTTGGATGTTTTACCGTCGATGAGGCCGGCGAAGGAGCGGGTGCTTCCGAGGGTTCCCTGGAAGGGCTGACGGGGGTCCGGAAGGCGGAGGTGGTATAGACACAGCGGGCATTCCAGAGCGTCCAGTTGGAGACGCCCAGATCCGTTGTGGCTTGAATTTGCGCACGGACCTCCTTGGGGCCGTAATGGATGCCGCGCCCTTTCAGGGAGAAATCCTGCAGGTAGGGCCGGAGTTTGCGGGCATTCTCGGGTCCCAGCACACGAAGCGCGTCCCGCATGGCCAGGTGAATGACCCGGTAAGGCTGGTCATTCGGATTAGGGATGCCATATTCCCCCCGCGCGTAATGGGAGGGGTAGGTCATGGGGCAGACAAAGTCCACTTGCTCGGCCATCGGAGCCAGGCGTTGTCCGATCCCCATGCCCGTGTTGACGGATGTGGTCAGGCCAAATACGTCTATGGAGATTTTAGTTCCCAGGGGGTGAAGCACCTGATGTGCCTGACGCAAAAAGTCGACCAGCGCCTGGGAGGCCGACTCCGCGTGATAGGGTTTGATAAATCGCATGGTCTTGAGGTTGCCGTCTGTCGGGAAACGGAGATAGTCGAATTGGATCTCATCAAATCCGAGTTTGGCGGCCTGGAGCGCGATGACCAGGTTGTATCGCCAGGCTTCCCTGTTATAGGGATCAAGCCAGGTGATGTGTTTTCGATCGCGCCAGATCTCTCCGTTCGGGTTGTGGACGCTGAGGGCCGGATATTTTCGCGGGGCCTTGTTGTCTTTGAAGACAACAATCCGTCCGACCGTATAGATATTCCGATTTTTAAGGTCCGCCAGCCACGCCTGCAGATCAGGGATATCCGCTGAATAAGCCCCAACTTTTTCGACCAGTTTGATGCCAGGGACGTAAACAAAACCATCTTCTTCTTTTAAATCAATGACCACCGCGTTAATCAGAGTATTGGCGAACATCGGTTCGAGATGATTCTTCCTGTACTTTTTAGAGCCGGCCGCGGAAGCTGTGAGGTGGATGCCCCGGACAGGACGGGATTCGGTGAGCGTGGCCGAAGTGGTATTTACCGTTAGAGTTATCGAATCAGGGGTGACGTTCAGTTCCGGTTGGGTTGACGTTGTGGCGCGGTTTTCAATAGCTGTAAGACTTCCCGGGAAACAAAGAAAGGTGAAAAAAATGACGGAAAAGAAATAACGGTTTTTCACTAACGACAACCTACTCCATTTATGAGCACAGAGCGGGTGAAGGGAATCGAACCCTCATCTCATCCTTGGCAAGGATGCATTCTACCACTGAACCACACCCGCTCTGTGCCCACCAGAATGAATAGCGCATCAAAAGAACTGCTCGGGGCGCCCCACCTGCCCATGGTCCTTTCGGGACAGCCCCCCAAAAAACTGCTCGGGGCGGGACTCGAACCCGCAAGCCTTGCGGCATACGCCCCTCAAACGTACGCGTCTGCCAGTTCCGCCACCCGAGCGAAAATCACATGTCCCTCACGACAGACGCCCCTCAAACGTACGCGTCTGCACCGTCCCCTATATCGCGGTCCCTTCGGGACCGCTTAAATCGACGGTGCTGCCCCGTCGATTTAGCACGCGCTTGGCGCGTGCTTCTCAGAGGACGGGGCTGCCAGTTCCGCCACCCGAGCGAAATTTAAATTGGAGGTGCGGGCGGGAATTGAACCCGCACATAGCAGTTTTGCAGACTGCCGCCTTAGCCATTTGGCTACCGCACCAAAATCAGCTTGATTATAATAGCCTAATCGGTGTCCGCCCCGCAATCGGGACTAAGGCCGTGCAGGGTTGCTCGGCGCTTCCGGTACGCTGGGAACCCTCTCCATCAAGGATCGTCGGGTGCTATGGGATGACATGATGGTGAGAAAAATAGACGTTAAAACAAAAATAATGGCGATGGTCGTTGTGGCTTTCCGTATAAAGGCTGAACCCGACGGTGCCGAAAACAACTGGTCTCCGCCGCCCCCCCCTCCAAAAAGATTGCCTAAGCCGGCACCCTTCCCAGCCTGGAAGAGCACAACCAGAATCAGTCCAATACACACAATCACGTGGATAAAGACGACGATGCCGTACATGGTGTGCCTCCTTTACGCGAGCTGGTTCTTGCTGAGAATACGCCCGGTGTTGTCGATCTCGTAAATAATGGGGACGCCCGTCGGGATGTTCAGCTCTAAAACCTGTTCTTTGGTTAAGTGATCCAAGTCCATCACGATCGAGCGCAAGGAGTTTCCGTGGGCGGCCACCAGGATAGCTTTGCCGGCCTTGACGAGCGGAAGGATCCTGGAGTTGAAATAGGGAAGGGTGCGTGCCGCGGTATCTTTTAAGCTCTCGCTGATACCGTCCGGATTGAGGGCTGTCCGGTCGGTGGGCGGCGGCACGTCGTAGCTTCGCCGCCAGATATGGACTTGTTGGTCACCGTACTTGTCGGCCGTTTCCTTCTTATTGAGTCCCTGCAAGGCGCCGTAATGGCGTTCATTGAGCGCCTTGTCTTTTGTGATCGGGGTCGTTTGTTGCCGGGTTTCTTCGAGGATAATTTTTAAGGTATTCTGGGCCCGCTGCAGATCGGAGGTGAACGCTTCGTCGAATCGAATGCCCTTGAGGGCTTGACCGGCGCGCTGAGCCTCCTGAATACCCAGTTCACTCAAAGGGACATCGACCCAGCCGGTGAACCGGTTTTCCAAATTCCATTGGGATTGCCCGTGGCGTACGAGAATAAGTTTTCCAGCCATGGGTTTACGCGTTAGGAAGAGCGGCAATGCCGGGGAGGAGTTTGCCTTCCAGAAATTCCAGGGAGGCGCCGCCGCCTGTCGAGATGTGAGAAAGTTCGTTGGCAACACCGGCTTGTTTCACGGCGGCCACAGAGTCGCCGCCCCCCACAATGGTTGTGGCACCGTATTTGGTCGATTCCGCCAGGGCTTTCGCTACGGCGAGCGTCCCGGTCGCAAAAGGAGGCATTTCGAAGATGCCCATGGGGCCATTCCAGAGGACTGTTTTGGCCTTCTGAAGCAGCGGGAGTAAAGACTTAATCGTTTGCGGCCCGATATCCACGCCGATCCACCCCACCGGAATCGATCGATCCGTCGTAGTAGTGACCGGCGCTTTTGTATCCACCTGTTCCACAATCAGATGGTCTTGAGGAAGGAAGACCTGAACGTGTTTTTCCTGGGCTTTTTTCAGCAGCGACTTCGCCACATCCACTTTGTCCGGTTCAACTTTGGAGTTACCGACTTCAATACCCTGCGCCTTCAGGAAGGTGTAAGCCATGGCTCCGCCGATCACCAGGCCGTTCACTTTGTCCAGGAGGCTTTCGATCACTTCGATTTTGTCCGAGACCTTGGAGCCTCCGAGGATGGCGATGAAAGGGCGTTCGGGATTTTCCAGGGTCTTGCTGAGGTAGAAGATTTCCTTGGCCAGCAAAAGACCCGCCGCGCTGGGCAACAGCTGAGCCACTCCGACGGTGGAAGCATGCGCCCGGTGAACGGCTCCAAAGGCATCCTGCACAAAAACATCCGCCAGAGCGGCGAGCGCTTGCGCAAAAGCCGGGGCATTCCCCTCTTCCTCGGCATGAAAGCGGAGATTTTCCAGAAGCAGAATATCGCCTGCCTTCAAGCTCTGGGCCAGTGCCGTGACATCCGGACCGATGCAGTCTGGTGCGAACTGGACCGGACGTTTCAGCAGTTCTTCGAGGCGTTTGGCGACCGGTTTTAAGCTGTATTTCGGATCGGGTTTCCCTTTGGGCCGGCCCAGGTGAGCCGCCAGAATGAGCGCCGCCCCTTTTTGCAGCAGAAACTGCAAGGTGGGCAGCGTCTCCCGGATACGGGTATCATCCGTAATAACACCTTCATCATTCAGCGGGACGTTGTAATCCACTCGGACAAAAACACGTTTTCCCTGCACCGGAAGGGTATCAACCGTGCGCTGGGTGATGGGTGGAATCGTCGCCGTGCTCATGGGAGTCCTTCCGTTACCGGCTTGCGCCGGTCTTCTTCGAGAGGTACGTAACCAGGTCGACCACGCGGTTCGAATAACCCCATTCGTTGTCATACCAGCCGAACACTTTCGCAAAGGTGCCATCAATCACTTGGGTCAGGGGCGCATCGAAGATGCAGGATTTATCGTTTCCGACAAAGTCTCGGGACACGAGTGCTTCATCGCTGTACTGGAGGTATTTGCTGAGCTTGGGATCTGCCGCCGCTTTCTTGTAAACGGCGTTAATTTCTTCGGCTGTTGCCGGTTTTTCCAGCTCAACGCAGAGGTCAACCATGGAAACGTCCGGCGTCGGCACGCGAATGGCGATGCCGTTCAGCTTGCCCTTCAGTTCCGGGATAACCAGCCCGATGGCTTTGGCTGCGCCGGTGCTGGTCGGGATCATGGAAACAGCTGCGGCGCGACCGCGCCGCAGGTCTTTGTGCGGAAAGTCCTGAACCACCTGGTCATTGGTGTAAGAATGGATGGTGGTCATCAGGCCGCGCTTGATGCCAAAGGCTTCGCGGAGAACTTTCGCCAGAGGCGCCAGGCAGTTCGTGGTGCAGCTGGCATTGGAGATGATCTTGTGTTTGGCTGGATCAAATTTCTCTTCATTGATCCCCATGCAGATTGTAATGTCTTCTCCTTTGGCTGGCGCGGAGATCACAACGAGTTTGGCTCCGGCGGTGAGATGGGCTTTCGCTTTTTCCGCTTCCGTAAAACGGCCGGTGGATTCGATGACGATATCCACGCCAAGGTCTTTCCAAGGCAGGAGCGCGGGGTCTCTTTGGGCGACCACTTTAACCGGTTTCCCGTCGATGACGATCTCGTTTTCGCGGGCCTCGACCTTATGGGGGTCCAGCCCGAACACGGAGTCATATTTAAAAAGATGGGCCAGTGTCTTGGCGTCCGTGAGATCATTTACGGCCACCCATTCGATATCCTTGTTGTTCCAGCCCGCTTTTAAAACGAGACGACCAATACGCCCAAATCCATTAATACCGACGCGCACTCCCATGATACTTCCTCCTCTTCGATTCGCTTCGCTCACTCAGAGCGGTGAGCGGAGTCGAACCGCTTAACCCGCCTTCGAATCGAGATTTTTTAGGACGGTTGTCTGATGTACAACGCGCGTATTTTATTACAAATCACGGGCCAAAACAAGCGCCTTGACCTCGGCGGCGCCGGTTCCGCGGAGCAGACGCGCGCATTCCGTCAGGGTCGTGCCGGTGGTGCAGATATCATCGATCAGAAGCACCGTGCGCTTCCGGAGGGTCGAGGCGGCTTGAGCGTTCGGGTGAAGGCCGAAGGCTTCTTTCAAATTGCTGCGGCGGGAGGGCCGTCCCAATTTGAATTGCGGGCGCGTGCGGCGCAGCCGGATCAGAGTTTTTCCGTTGGATGGAATCCGGATGCGGCGGCTCAAGCATTGGGCCAGGAGCGCGGCCTGGTTGTAGCCTCGAACGTGTTCGTTTTTCGGATGAAGCGGTACCGGCAGAAGAAGATCCACCGGCTGCAGTTCCGGATAGCGTTCAAACGCGCTGGCCATTAATAAGGATAAGGAATCGGCCATCGATCGACGCCCGGCGTACTTAAAACGGTAAATGGCGTCGGGGATGATACCGGTATAGGTGACCGCCGCCCGGATCAGGATCGATGAGGGATCGTTCCGGCATGAAAAACAAATTCTTCCGCCATCTTTCAGCGGAACACCGCAGAGCCGGCACACGAGTGTTTCCAGTCTGGGGATGGACAGCCAGCAGCGGCCGCAGAAGCCGACGTCCTCAAGTTCAGCGAGAGCTGTTCGACAGCCCGCACATGCCCACGGCATGAAGAAGCGAAGGATATACTGCCAAAGTCGTGACAGATAATGTGGCCGGATCGGAAAGTCCATTTCGTTCTCTTAGATGTACGTGACGAATATTTATTCGTTTTTTACCCTCACCCCAACCCTCCCCCTCCGCAGGGGGAGGGAGTGTCAGATTCGCAGGGAATACTTTCCCTCTCCCTGTTGAGGGAGAGGGCCTGCCTGCCGGTAGGCAGGCCGGGGTGAGGGTGTTAGAACTGAATGGTGAGGAGGCTGTTGAATTCGTAGCTGTAGAAGTTGGCGTTGGAGCTGGCTTTGTTGGCGGTGTAGCCGTAGCTTCCGCCGACGGTGAGGCGCATGTTGGAGGTCATTTCGTAGTCTTCACTGGTGGTAAAGGCGTAGGTGTCCGTGTTGTTCTGGAGATCGTTCAGGCTGGATCGTTTTTGCGTGAGGGACATGGTGTTGGTCGTGCGGATGCGGTTTGAGAACACGATCAGATCGCCGAAAGGCAGTCTCAAACCCGCCGGGAGGAAGAGATCCGCGTACACTTGCAGTGCGGGGGTTCGCTGAGTCAAATCCGTCGTCAACCGGCCCGACGAATCGACGGCTTTTTGTTTGCTTTGATCATATTTTGGAGTAATGCGCCACTTGCCCAGATTGAATCCGAGTTGGGCTCCTAGGGTTTCCCCTTTTGCGTCGTTGCTGGTCACGTTGTTGACCCGGTCAAACGTGTTGTCCGTGGTCTGCGTATACGAAAGAAAAATGTCGAGTTTCCGCCAGAACGTAAATCGCCAATCGCCGCCGTTGGTTGTTGTTTTCTGCAGGGAGGTGTCGACGGTGTCGACTTCTTTGATTTGAGTCTTCAAGTTCAACTGGCTGTTGGACATGAAGTCCTGCGCATGGAAGAAGTATTCCGTCTGGGTGAGGCTGAAAATCATGTCGGGGAAGATCCGGGTCAGGACCCTGGAAGGAGTCCCTGTGGTTTCCTGCCGCTGCTTCGTATTGGTGAAGGTCGATGTTAAAGACAGGGTCCGCAGCGGAGCGGCAGGGCCTGTCCAACGGGACGCCCATTCAAAAGGACTCCAGCGCTGGGTGGACCGGAACGTATCCCGCAGGGTCAGTTGTTGACGCGTGGCATGGTTCGGATCGTTCAGATCCAGATTGTCAGGGGAGAGCGCTTTGCGTACGGTGAAAATACTCAGACTGTTGTAACCTCCCGCGACTTTATTCCAGCTGTCGCCATCTTCAATCAAATAACTCGAAACGACATTCAACGATTGAAGGGGACGCACACGGGACGTGAAGTCCCGCCAGGCAAAATCCCAGGCCAGTTCTCCGGTCGCGGTCCGGTCGACGGATTTGAGGCGCGTCGCTTTGAGCGGATCGCCATTTTGAGTGTCGGTGAACAGAGGGATCCCGTAGGTTTCCCGGGACGTGATGGTGTAGCGCGTTCGAGGGGCGAACCATCGTCTGAAAGTGAGAATCCCGTCAAATCCAGCGGTTTGTGCCCGCGTTTTGTCGTAGATCAGCGACTGGGTCGTTAACGTGCCCGTGTCAAGGATGGCATCCTTAAACTCCCGCGTGATCGAAAGGTTATAGTTGGGATTAAACGTAAATCCGGGCAAGGGTTGAAACGACAGTTTCGCACCGATGTCGTGCGTATCGTCCCGGGTGTTGGACACCGAAAAGGGATCCGAGGCTCCCGAAAGGGCTCCGGCGCCAAAATCCAAATTGAGCCGAGTCAGTTTGTAGCTCAGGGCAATGGTTTTGGGCAGATACGCGCGCTGGACCGGCACGGTATAGTCCAGGGTGGAGCCGTAACGGTTTGTTTTGTCCGTCCGGAAGAGCAGCTGGGTGTCAATTTTGTTGGTGTCATACGTGAGGCCGACTTTGGGCCAGGCCGGAACCTGCAGCGTGCCTTGCGAGGTGAAGCCGGTCTCTTCCACCCGGCCTTCCTGTAAAACGGACACGAGCGTCGTGTTGGAAATATTGCTGACCGTCGGAGTAGTCGTGCGGCGCTTGAGTCCGGTGAACTTCATCGGGAAAAACGACAGCCGGCTGATCGTTAAATAACCGTTTTCTTCACGGCGATCCTGGTTGGTGATGGCGCTGGTGAAGGTTTCAAAATTCCGGTCCACATTGCGTGTCGCCGCCCCGAAGGTTCCCCACCCGAAGATTTCAAAATCCGTGGCGATTTTTGTGGCATAGCCGACCCGCGTGAGCACATCGGCGGCATGAAATTCGTCGAACCAGACTTCTCCTGAGTTGCCGGCGCTCGATGTATTCTGGATGCCGATGCGGATCTGCTGCACGTTTGTCAGAACAGGATTGCCGACCCGGGTGATGGTCCCCGGCGAGGGATTTCCATCACCATCCTGCCAGCTGTCCGCGCGCTGGTTTCCAGAGGTCGAGATTTGTTTGATCGTAATTTCCCGCCAGTTGGTCCACGTGACGGGGGCCCGGTATTCCAGATAGTCCGTATCGGTTCCGACACGGAAGAAGAACACTTCGTTGTTGGCCAGATTCCCATCTCCAAAGAGGAAGAATTTGAGACTGCCATAGGGGCTGAAATCCATCGCCGAGTTGGAACGGCTGACGGTTGTCACCGACGAGCCGGCCAATCCGGGATCAAACGCATACGTCAAAGCCAGAGCCTGCTCCCGGCGTTTGGTCGGGGTCGGGCCGCTCAGGGCGGTGTTGATCTGGTTGAGGGCGTCAAAGTCGGGATTTCCGGCCGGCGAAACGTAGGGAAACCCGTTGGGACGGTTCGTGGTCGAATCATCCTCGTTGTTGACTGCGGCCACCGTGACCGTTGATCCTGCGATCGAGGCGTCGGGCAGCCAGCGGTTACCGACCACGGCGATCTTGGCGATCTGGATGGTTCCATTCCTGACGGAGCCGCTTCCCGGCAAGAGCGAAACCCTCATTTCTTTAATGGAACTCCATTGCTGGGCGGCGGTTTGAGAGCTGATCGCCAGCGGGATCCGGACAAACTGCCATCCTGAAAAGTCGACGGTATTGGCGGGCGAGCCTCCCGGGAAGTCGATGGGTTTGGAGGTGTTGGCATAACCAAAATGGCTTCCGATCGTCGAGATCTCGGAATCTAAAATTCCGTTATGATCCAGATCTTCCGTGTCCAGATGGAGATTGCCGGCGCCGACCTGGACGGTCGAGCTGTCCGGGTCGACAAACGTCCATCCCACATCCTCCGCGACATCCAAGATCCCGTTTAAATTGATGTCTTCCGTGCGCGGGGAGTTGTCGCCGGGAGGATGTCCATTGATCGCAACGGAATTCCCGCTCGAGTTGATGTAGCCACCGCCGTGTGTGCCGTCCGCGTCTTCATTGATCTGCCCGAGCGTCAGATTCAGCTGGGTGCCGCTGGGATTGCCGGACGTTCGCGTTCCGTCTCCGTGGATCCACATTTCCACATACAGTTTTCTGGAAAAGTCCACGCCGGTGGGGCTAAGGACGGTGGCGATGGACGCTTCCGCTGAACGGGAAAGATCATAATGAATGTCCAGGACCTGCATCTGGTCTCCGGCCAGGGCGGAGGCATTCGGATTGATGGCCAGGGTGCGAACCTGTTCATTCACCAGGTTATCGCAAGCCCCCCGCTGAAGCGAAAAAGGCGTTGTACAGGCGGGCTGGGCCGGCGTGTGAACGCTCCCGATGGAATCGGCGTACGTGACATGGCCTCCCGTGTTCGTGGCATTGGAGGCGATTTGCCAGTTGACCGCACTTAAACTGACGGAGGTTTCGTCTTTGATGCCTTCCATATTGTCGATCAGCGCTTTGCCGAAGGTGTTGGGGTTCCGGGCGCTGCGTGCGACTTCCCCCGTCACAGTCGTTTTTAACAGAGGCAAGGGGTTGAAAATAAGATCCTTCAGATGGAGATCTCCCTCCGTGACCAGGAAGCTCCCGGAGGTTTGCCGGATGTCCGGGGCCGCGGTCTGTTTTGGAGCGAAATCATAAAGAACCGTGGAGCCGATCAAACTGCTGGCCAGAATCGGATGAACCGGCGACATGGACACTTCCACGCGCTCCCCGACCAGGGTGTCCTGTTGCGCGCCGGCGATGCCGAACGGCGAAAAATCGTAGGTGGCTTGAATCCGGCTCTCTTCGGTAATCTGGTCTTCGTTATAGAACGTGATAAAGCCGGACTCGTAGTCGATGAAGTAATCGACGTCGCGCGCCAGCACGCGGCCATTCATCGAAATGCGTTCGCTGTTCAGAATAATATTGGGCCGCAGGGTGTACGTTTTGACGCGCGAGCGGTATTCCACAAAAAAGCTGGATTGCGTCGTGGGGGTAGGGGCATAAACTGAAGCATACTGGGAGCGGCCATTATCCAGACGCTGCGTCAAAGCAAACGTCCCGGCTTCAAAGTCCATAAGAATTTGCCCGCTGTTGTTCGCAGATATTGGATCCCGACACTTTGCCCGATCGGATTGTTGCCCAGATCGCGCAGCTGCAGAATAAAGTTCCCCTGGCCGTTATCTCTGACAATTTTCGTGGTGCCGATGTTGTAATGGGTCAGTTCTTCGGTTGCCGGGATCAGGGTGATCTGGGATTCATCCCATTTAATTGTTTTATACATGCCGGATTGTCCGCGGCTTTGACTGATGGGCGTCGCTGAACCCGGAGGGTTGTAATCAACAGCCACGACGCTGGTATTGGACAGCGTGTTCCGGAACGTGATGACGCCCACGCTGGGGTCTACGGTGTAATCCGAGCCTTGAGCCAAAAGAGTAAAGCTCCCGATGTATACCGCGGAAGAGCTCCCGGGCAAGTTCGAAATCAGCGATTGATCAACGGTTAAAGGAATAAGGCTGGCCAGTGAACGGGTGTTATCGCGGGTATCGAGATAGATTTTCAATGAAGAAAGATTGATGGGTTTATCTCCACTGGCTCCGTTCAGATTCGTGTAGTTGTAATATCGGTGTCTGATGTAGGCGGTGTCCGGGATCGTCAGACGCTGCAGAATAACATTTCCGATAAACTCCTTTGTTTCCGTCTGGCCCTTCGTCCGGCTGCCGATGACGTAGCCGTGAAGCGCTTTGTATTTCAATTCGGCGGAGGCCCCGAAGACTTGTTTGCTGTAACCGGCGAACTCGGTCTGGGGGAGCGACAAATTGATGTCTCCAAAAGCGGCCCGTTGGACAATTTCGTCAGGGTCGCCTTTGTACACAATTGAAATATCCTTTTTATCTTGTTTGGTGTCATCGAAGTCGACATTCACCGTGACTTTTCGTCCGATTTGACCGTTGATGCGGACCTGCAACTGCTGCTGGAGTTCAAAATTACTTTGGCCGCTGGGAACACCTTGTGTGGTGGCGTAAGCGCTGTTGGTGTAGTTGGTGCTGCGATACGTCATGCCGATGGTTTTGCGGCCGGATACGGTTAACCGGGATTCATAAGGCAGCTGGACGGTAAAGCCCGGAGGCGGTGGAACCGCCGGCGCCAGCCGACCCGCCGGGGAGGTCGAAAGGACCACTTCCGAAGGCAGCGGCTGGAAAAGAGGTTGTCCCGACTCAATGAGCGAGCGCATTTCGTTCCACCGTTCGCGTCTGTTGCGCAACTCCTGGTAAGGTTCGAGATCCAAGGTCGCGAGTTGGATAGTATCGGTGGTGCTTGTGTCGTATTCCTGGAGATCCGGCAGAAGTTCTTCAACGGGTTTTTTGAGCAGGTGAACCGACTCCAGAATAATATCCGGAAGAGCGTTCGCCCCGTGCAGGGAATAAAACGCGATTGAAACGAGGCCTGCCAACAGACCCCAGCGGAGTAAAGCGTTTTTCACTTTTCGCACTTTAGACGCACTGATTATGTCCGTCTTTCTATCAATCTGCAAGTCTTTTTCATAAAACCTCGCCAAAACTCGCTATAATCCTCGCATTAAAGTCGTCATTCTCGGCGGTCTCTGGCCGGGAATCTAACATCAAACTGGATCTTAGATCCCCCGCACCGTCCACCTGTTGAATGAAACAGTCGGTGCGGCCCTGTCGATGAGAACATCGACGGGGAGTCGGGGCCGCCTGCGGCCGCGGGGGATGACGGAAGAATTATGAAAATCCGGATCCTCTCTCGTTATATTCTCGAGGAATATCTCAGCAATCTGCTGCTGGGGCTGATTATTTTTACGTTTGTCCTTTTACTGGACCGCCTCTTTGAACTGGTTGATCTGTTGTTGAATAAGGGCGTTGGCCTTTCGCTTTCCTTTCAGCTTCTGATGCTTTTGCTTCCTTCTTCCTTGACGATCACCTTGCCGACCTCCTGCCTTCTGGCGACGCTCCTGACGTTCGGGCGGTTATCCGAAAACAATGAGATCACCGCGGCGCGGGCCAGCGGCTTGGCGGCGTGGAGTTATGTGAGGATGCCCCTGGCCGCCGCGGTTCTGGCCAGCGCCTTCCTTTTTCCATTTAATTCCTATTGGGCGCCGCATGCGCACGCCCATTTCCGGCAGCTCTATGTGCGCGTTTTGCAAAAAAACCCGTTGGTTCGTATTGAAGAGAAAACATTTGTTGAGGTGGGTGATTATCACCTCTACGTCGATAAAAAAGGCCGCCGAAGTCCAATCCTGAAAGGCGTGACCATCTATAAGACACCGGCGGAGGGAGCGCCGCTTCGCATCTTTGCCGAACGTGGGCAGGCATCGGTGGACTCCGAACAAGGCGTGCGTTTTTTCCTGGAGGACGGGCGGATCGAAGAAATTGACCCGGCCCGCCCGGACCGATGGACGTACACGGGGTTTAAAACCTATCAGCTTTTAATCCCGTTCCGTAATTCAGTGCAAACCAGCGAACGCTCGATCGAAGAAATGGACAACCGCGAACTGCAAGCCCGGATCAACCAGCTCCACGCGCAGAGGTTACCGTCCCCCCTTTTTGCTTGCCAAATCCATCTGCGTTGGGCCATGGCGGTCACCCCGCTTCTGTTCGTGGGGTTGGGGATTCCGTTGGCCATCCGGGTCCACCGGGGCGGGCGCTCGATCGGTTTCGGGATCAGCCTGCTCGTTCTGGTCGGGTACTATGCGTTGCTCATGGGTGGAACAGGGATGGGACAACGAGGAGTCTGGCCGGCCTGGCTGGCGGTTTGGATGGGTAATGGGATTGTGGCTGGCCTGGCTCTGGGGCTGGGGTGGCGTTTTGTGAGGCACTGATGCCAATAAAGATTATTGATCGCTATCAGGCCAAGGGATTTTTCGCACCCTTTGGAATCTGTACCGGAATTTTCTCGGTCATGGTTATTTTTGGACGCTACTTTGAGAAGATGGACATTTTTAATAACTACCACGCCAAATTAAAGGACATCGTCGTCTACCTGCTCCTCGGATTGCCGTTTTGGCTGAACATGGTCCTGCCGGTGGCCACGATGCTGGCCCTCTTGTTTTCCCTCGGGCATTTGCAGCAGCGGGGTGAGCTGACCGCCATGCGCAGCGCCGGTATCGGTTCCCTCCGGCTTTACGCGCCTTATTTTATGATTGGGTTGGCGTTGTCTGTTGTTTCGTTGATTGGAGGCCTGAGTTTTCTGCCTAAATTAAATTTTGCGGCGCGGGCTATTTATCGAGTCCATATCAAACAGGGACAGGTCTTGAATTACCGGTTGGACCACGTGGTGGCCGCGGGTAGCGATAACCGGCGTTTTACCATTGGTTGGCTGGATGTCGAAAAGAACGAGATGCGTGAGATTGTGGTGGATCAGTTTACGGATCAGTTCGAATGGCTGGAAACGATCGCGGCCAAGCAGGCTGTTTACCGGAACAAGAAATGGGTGTTTTTGGATGGAACCTGGCGGCACCGGGATGCCACCCAACCCTATGGGTTGAAAGAGGAACCGTTCCAGGAGAGGATTGTTCCCATCCCGGAGGCTCCCGCAGATTTTCTTTTGGAAGATAAAATGCCGGATGACATGACCGGGCGCGAAATTCTCCGGCGCATTAAGCGGTTGCGGACGCTCGGCGCTTCGACGTACAAAGAGCGAGTGGCCCTGCATCTCCGACTGGCACTTCCCTTTGCCAATGTGGTGGTGATCGCTCTCGGGATTCCGTTTGCCATTCGCCAGGGACATAAAGGACGCACGCAGACGTTTAGTTACGCGCTGGGGCTGGCGTTTCTTTATTGGGGCATGACGTCGATTTGCCAGTCGTTCGGAGAGCAAGGAAGAATTCCCCCCTGGATTGCAGCTTGGGCGTCCAATATCAGTTTTTCAGCGTTGGCGTTGGGGTTGTTGCGGAAGACGTTGTAGGTTCTGCTTAGCGGATGATCACTGCTTTGGCACCCTTGGATTTATTATCCGCACGCACGAGGTAGAGGTAAACTCCCGGGGCCACCAGAGCGCCGTCTCCATTTTTCAAATCCCAAACAAACTCATAAACCCACTTCAGGTTGTCTGAACGATCGATATTTAAAGCGATCTCCTCTTTGCTGATTTTGCGGACCAGATCTCCGCTGAGCGTGTAAATGTTGATCTGGTAATCATTCGCGGGGCGAGTCAGATGAAATTGAAGGGTGGCATGCCCTTCCCCGCTGGGGTGCGCGTAGCCTTTCCCGGCTGGATTCGGGTAACTGATGACCTTCGAGATGGATTGATCGGCGGTGACAGCGAGATTGGCTACATCAAAGCGCGTGGTATCCGTCCCGACACCTGAGATGTTTACGACACTGATTCCGGAGGCATCCCCGTTGAAGTTGTTCGACTGAGGGCTGATGAAATTCCGGCGTTCCCCCCCGAACGTGTTCCCGGAACTGCCCTGGTTCGACCCCGAAATGGCGATGCCGTTTGCAGTTACGATCGACACCCCGTAATGAGGGCTGCCGGAGTTGACGGTATTAGCCACGCTCTGATCGGTCGCGGTGACCCCCCGGGACGCGGTGATAGCGTCGTCCACATGCCAGATGATCAGTCCATCTCCCGGGATACTCTGATCATAGGCCGCGCCGGACGTCCGGAGACGATACTCGATCAGGAAGTATTCCTGCGGCAAACCATTCTGGACCGGGAGTTTGATCACTCTGGAGTTGGTTTCAACTGGATTCAGCGTGTAGCTGTCCCGTGTGGTGACGGTCTGTACTGTGGCCCAGCCGAGAGCCAGTTTGTCCCAGGCGCCGGGATGAGCGGGATTGGCGCCGGACCCGTCAAAGGGTCCGGAATCCATCAAGTCCCAATCCCCCACCACCGACGTGCCTCCGGCTGAGCCGGTATTGTACAGGTCGGGAAGTCCCAGCGCATGACCGAACTCGTGACAAATGACTCCCATCGGAGAGGAAATCCCGCTCGCCTCGGTTTCGGGAACCACATCGCCTTCGTTAAAACCCGTTCCCGCGGATTGAATAATCGCATCATCCGAATAATAAATAGACCAGATATCCCCGTCGGCCAGGGTTGTTTCATTGCCGTTGCCGGCATGCATGACGATGACCGCGGCAAAACTCGTGGAGTTGACCGCTCCCCCGGCCGCGTTAAGAGCGTCCCGGATAAGGTAGTTGCCATTAGCCCCGATCGCCGGAGACGTGGGAGTGGTGACTCCGGAACAACCGGTTCCCTCATCGCCGCAGCCGTAGTATTCCATCGAGTGGGCTAAGGTGTATGCTCCGGCATCCGATGCAACGTCCTGATTGGGTGCTGTCGCTCCAAAGAACTTAAAACTTAACGTTAAATTGTTGTAGGAAGCCTCTGAAAAATAAGCCGATATATTAGAGAAATACGAAGCGATATTGGCGTAACTCTGGATAGTTCTGCTGCCGGAAGTCCAGCTGCCGTCAGCGCTCGGGAATTGAACCAGGATTACGGCGATGGTCTTAGGGCCGGAGGCGCTGGAAATAATGGCGGCTCGCGCCGTACCCGCGGCGTGAATTTGAGCTTTGGAAGGGCGATGCATTTGATCTTGAAACGCCTTGGGGTAAGCGTCCGGCTGGATATGGCGCATGGTCCATCCGGGTGAGGCGATCAGGAAGCTGCTGCAAACAACGGAAAGAAATTTCCGCATAAATTTCTTAAACGTCATCCCCCGCGGCCATTGGCTGGGGATCTATACATCGCAAAACAGGATAGATTCCCGGCCAACGACCGCCGGGAATGACGACAAAAAGTTGTTACGTGCCTTCCTGCCACGAGGCTAGGTATTTCGCCTGCTCCGGCGTCAGAGTATCAATGGAAATGCCCATGCCGCGGAGTTTTAAACGGGCGATTTCCTGATCGATCTCTGTCGGGACGGGATAAACGCGGTTCTCCAGTTGTTTGGCGTTCTGGACCATGAATTCGGCGGAGAGCGCCTGATTGGCGAAGGACATGTCCATCACGCTCGCCGGGTGTCCTTCCGCGGAAGCCAGGTTGATGAGGCGGCCTTCTCCCAGGACGCAGAGCCGGTGGCCGTTCGGAAGGGTGAATTCCTCCACATAGTCCCGCAGAGGCCGTTTCGATTTCGCCAATTTCTGAAGGCTTTCCAGATCAATCTCGACGTTAAAGTGACCGGAGTTGGCCATAATAGCGCCGTCTTTCATCTTCCGGAAGTGCTCAGCCCTCAAAACAGATTTGTTGCCGGTCAACGTCACAAACACATCACCGATTTTGGCGGCTTCACTCATGGGCATCACTAAAAAGCCGTCCATCGCCGCTTCCATCGCTTTCATCGGATCGATTTCCGTAACGATAACGATGGCCCCAAGACCTTTGGCCCGCATCGCGAAGCCGCGTCCGCACCAGCCGTAGCCCGCGACCACCATCATTTTTCCGGCCAGAAGAAGATTCGTGGCGCGCAGGATCCCGTCGATCGTCGACTGTCCTGTGCCATAACGGTTGTCGAACAAATGTTTGGTCAGCGCGTCGTTGACCGAAATGACCGGATAGGGCAAGACACCGTCTTTTTCCATCGCCCGCAGTCGGACCACGCCGGTCGTTGTCTCTTCGCTGCCGCCGATAACGTCCGTGAGGTAGGAGCGATAGTCCTTATGAAGGGTAGACACCAGATCCGCACCATCGTCCATGGTAATCTGCGGACGATGCTCGATCGCCGCCTGGATATGCTTGTAATACGTTTTGTTATCTTCCCCTTTGATGGCGTAGGTGCGGATTCCATAATGTTTGACCAGCGCGGCGGCCACATCATCCTGTGTGGACAGCGGGTTGGAGGCGCAGAATACCGCGTCAGCTCCGCCGGCTTTCAGCGTAATGGCGAGGTTGGCGGTTTCCGTGGTAATATGCAAACAGCAGGCCATTCGGATGCCCTTGAGCGGTTTTTCTTTGGAGAACCGGGCTTTGATCTGGCGGAGTACCGGCATTTCCCGTTCAGCCCACTCAATACGTTTGCGGCCGGCATCGGCCAGGCGAATATCCTTCACATCATGTTGTTTGCTCATAAAACAATCCTTTCGTGTGTGTCCCTGTGTTGCGCAGACATTCCCCTTCTCGTCATCCCCGGCGGTTGTTGGCCGGGGATCCACACAGCTGTTGGTTCGATGACTGGATTCCCCGCCAGAGACCGCGGGGAATGACGGAGGGAACCAGAATTACCGGCAGCCCAGCGCGACCCGTTCGTCACTGCAGCCATTACCGCCGCAGGCGTAGGAGGCTCCAAGTTCTTTGCGCAGGCTGGCGACCTTATCGGTTTTCTCCCAGGTAAAGGTGCTTTCCGTACGGCCAAAGTGACCATACGCAGCGGTGGCCCGGTAGATGGGGCGGCGAAGCTTCAGATGGTCAATGATGCCTTGCGGCGTGAGCGCGAAGGTTTTGCGGACGGCTCGAACCAGCGTTTCTTCATCCACATCGCTTGTCCCATGCGTGTCGATCATAATACTGACCGGCTCGGCGACTCCGATCGCGTAGGCGAGTTGGACGGTGCATTTATGCGCCACTCCCGCGGCCACGATGTTCTTGGCCACGTATCGCGCCATATAACAGGCGGACCGATCGACTTTGGTGGGATCTTTACCGGAGAAGGCTCCCCCCCCGTGCGCGGCCATGCCGCCGTAGGTGTCGACAATGATTTTGCGGCCGGTCACGCCGGTATCCGACTGCGGTCCCCCGATCACGAACTTGCCGGTCGGGTTGACGTAATACTTGGTGTTTTTGTCGAGCATTTTGGCTGGAAGGACCGGAAGCACGACTTTATCGATAATTTCATCGACCGCGGCTTTGGTGATTCGCTTGCCGGTCCGATCAAGAATCTCTTCGGTGTGCTGGGAGCTCACGACGACGGTGTCCACGCGAAAGGGTTTGCCGTCGCGGTACTCCACCGTCACCTGGGATTTTCCATCCGGGCCCAGGTATTTCAAAATTCCTTTTTTGCGAACCTCAGCCAAACGACGGCTGATGGCATGCGCTTGCATGATCGGCATCGGCATCAGTTCCGGTGTTTCCCGGCAGGCAAATCCGATCATGAGTCCCTGGTCACCTGCGCCGCCGACGTTCACGCCTTGCGCGATGTCCGGAGACTGGCGTCCGATGGCGTTCAGGACCGCACAGCTCTCAAAATTGAATCCGTACTTGGCGTTCGTATAGCCGATGTCTTTCACGACTTTGCGCACCAAGTCGGCCACTTCGACGTAGCCTTTGGTTGTGATTTCGCCGCCGACAATACACAGACCGACCGTGATAAACGTTTCGCAGGCCACGCGACCGGTGGGGTCTTGTCGCAAAACCTCATCCAAAACGGCATCAGAAATCTGGTCACAAACTTTATCCGGATGACCTTCGGTTACGGATTCAGATGTAAAGACATAACGATTCGCCATGGGAATTCCTTTCAAGAGGTTATGTAAGTCGTAAGATTATCATTTTACTGACGTCATAATCCAATCACTTGGAGAGGTTAATGACCGAGCCTTCGTAGACGGAAATATTTTCAGTGACGCGCGCGTGATGGCCGATCACGCAGTTTTCCAGCCGGACGTGCCGCTCGACATGCACGTCATTCCAAAGGATGCAATTTTGAAGCACACACTTCCGGCTGATGCGCGCACGGTCGCCGATGACGGTGTAGGCGCCGATCACCGCATCACGGGCGATAGTGCAGTTTTTGCCGATCAGACACGGCGCTTCAAGCTTCGCTCCGGGTTCAATGACGGTCCCTTCACCGATCCAGACTCCCGGCTGGATCGGGCGGCCGGGCAGTTGAATGCCGGCTTTGCCTTCCAGTGCATCCCGCTGGGCGCGCCGATACTCGGCGAGATTGCCCACATCGCACCAATACTCTTTCAGAACATAACCGTATATAGGAAGATGCTGTTTCAGGAGTTCCGGCCACACCTCATGCCCGAAATCATAGACACGTCTTTTGGGGATCCGGGAGAGAATCTGGGGTTCAAACACGTAAATGCCGGTATTGACCTGATTGGAAAAGACATCGCTCCATTTCGGTTTTTCGATAAAGCGTGTGATGCGGTTTTTTGGATCGGTCATGGTAATACCGTATTCAAAGCGGGTGTCCAGGGGCTTCAATCCCATCGTGCCAACCGAATGATGACTGCGGTGAAACTCCAGCAGATCCGTCAGGTTCACGTTCGTCAGGCCATCTCCGGACATGACCAGAAAGGTCCCCTTCCTCAAAATAGATTCCACTTTCTTAACGCCTCCGGCGGTCCCGAGCAGTTCGGGTTCCATGGAATAATGGATCTTTAATCCCCAGGCCGATCCATCCTTAAAGTAATCCTGAATCAGGTGGGGATGGTTATGAAGATTCAGGACGACTTCCTGAATGCCGTGACGTTTCAGATTTTCGAGGGTATATTCCAGGACCGGCCGGTTGGCGATCGGAACCATAGGTTTTGGGATGGCGTTAGTCAGAGGCCTGAGCCGCGTGCCGGCGCCGGCCGCCATGACCATGGCCCGTACCGGATGTTGTTTAGCGGGGGTTGTCATTGGACGTATTCTGCAACATTTTTTGAACGGATTTCCGGGCCCAGCCGAGCAGTTGGTCCGTTCGAGACCAGCTGTCTGATTCGGCATACGTGGGCAACATTGGTTCTGTCCCCGAAGGGCGAAGAAGAACCCATTCGCCGCTCTGAAGAATAATTTTCACTCCGTCGGAAGGGCGCACCTCTTGGATCGCCTGGCTCAGAAGCCGTGTCGGTAGGCCGTTGGTTACCTGGCGGGCAAAGGCCGTCTTGTCCGTGATCGGTTGTTTCAGGGAGAAGTCCACCCGTTTGAACCGGGCGCGCCCGAAACGCCGTTCCATGTCGGTCAACAGTTGTGACGGTGTTTCTCGCCGGACCGCAAGCATTTCCAGAAAAAGGAGCCCGGAGAGAATCCCGTCACGTTCGGGAATGCCCCCGCGGACCGCATAGCCCCCGGATTCTTCCCCTCCGGCCAAGACGTCTTCTTTCACCATGCGTTCCGCAATATGTTTGAACCCGACAGGGACTTCCTCAAACGGCAGGTTGTAAGCCTGTGCGATGCGTTCGCCCAGCGCACCCAGGGAAACCGACTGAACAATTTTCCCCTGCCATTTCTTGTGTTCCACGCAGTGCAGCACGAGCAACGGGAAAACCTGATGCGGTGTCAGATAACGTCCTTTCTCGTCCACCATGCCCAGGCGATCGGCATCGCCGTCCAGCGCGACTCCGGCCACCGCGCGTCTGGAGCGAACTTCTTTTTTGAGATCGGATAGATAGGCCTCGATAGGTTCCGGGTGCAGGCCTCCGAAGAGGACGTCATGGTTCGCATGGAGCGAATGGATTTTCAGGGCCGAACCCCGAAGAAGCTGTTCCGGAATTCCCGCGCCAACGCCATACAAATAATCAAAAACCACAGACGCTTTCCAGCGTTTTAGCAAAGACCAGTCCAGGCGGCTTTTCAGGAAGCGTTCGTAGGTAGGCCAGTAGTCGAACGTTTCAATCGGCGAGCGGCGAGCAGCGAGCGGTGAGCTAGGAACATCTGCTGGATGATCAGGTATTCCTTGCTTGCTGCTCGCTGCTTGCTGCTCGCTAAGATGTTTCTCGATTTCCGCCGTAATCTCCGGCGGAGCGGAACGGCCCAAAGCATCTTTAATTTTGAAGCCGTTGTAGAGAGCAGGATTATGGCTGGCGGTCATCACGATTCCCCAGGCCGCGTGCTGTTCTTTTACACAAACGGAAACGGCCGGGGTGGGCAACGGAGACGAAGCCAGGCGCACGTGAAAACCGTTGGAGTGTAGAATCCGGGCCACGCAATCGGCAAAAGCGGGAGAAAGGAAACGTCGATCGTAGCCGACCAGAATCAGCGGCGAACGGCCGTGGCGGCGAAAAACAGGGATCGCCGCCTCGGTCACCTGCCGCAGGTTGTCAAACGTGAAATCGTCGGCAATCACGCCGCGCCAACCGTCCGTTCCAAAACGGATATCAGCCAAAACGGCCACCAAAGCCACGACAGCCGCGACAGTTAGGGACGAGCATGTTAGCGAGACCTCTTTACGCTAGCCAGCAGCGCCGCCAGCATTTTCTCTGTCTGGTTTATGCAATCCCGCGTTTCGGAATAGTGGGCATCGGATAGGAGTTTTCGCTCATAGGCGAATTGTAATAAGTAAGAAGTTTCGCCCAAGGAACGGAAAGCAATGTTCAAAAACTGGTGGAACTCACCATCATGAGAACTATATGACCCCTCGACAATATTAGTGGGGACGGATAGAGCGGCTCTCTGAAGTTGGCTGGTGAGGCCAAAACGATGCTCCTTTGGGAAAGACTCGCTGATTGTGTAGATCTGGTGGGCCAGTTCATTGGCTTTTTGCCATACAAGCAGTTTCTTGTACTCACGCATGAACTGACCTTCTGGTTCTTTGCGCTCGCGAAACTGTCTTGGCTGTAGTGGCTGTCGTGCCTGTTTTGGCTTTCAATCGGCCGTAATCGTCTTCCAGACGGACGACATCATCAACGTGGGGAGTGGAAACTTCGATGAGTCGAACATCCTCATAGGGGGCGGTAAAGCGATGAATGATTCTCGGGGAGATATCCGCAACGGAGCCGGACTTCATCAGACGTTTACGGCCATTAATTTCAAGCACCCATTTTCCCTTATCGGCATACACCGTCTCCTGTTTCCGGCGATGGAATTGTTTGCTTAAGCGGTGGCCTTTTCGGATAAAGATGAGTTTGCCCACATACTTTCTTGTGTGAGCAAACCACATCTCCCAACCCCAGGGTTTATGGACCTTTTTTAGTTTCATCGGATTCAGGTGCGTTTGGACGGGGGTTTCTTTTGAGATTGAAAGTATCGATAGGTTTCGGTCAGCCCCTGCGCAAGCGTCCGGGCCGGTTTCCATCCTAAGCCCTTGGCGGCTTTCCCAATATCCAGAACGCTGCGTTCCAGCTCGCCGGGCCGTGCGGGCGCATAGTCGGGTTTTGACCCGCCCTGATGAATCGCACAGAGTTCCTGGTAAAGCCGGTTTACGGAAACAGGGACACCGGTGCCGATATTAAAGACGTCGTTTTCTCCCTTTAACAAAGCGGCGTTGTTGGCTTCAACAATATCCCCCACCTGGACGTAATCGCGTTCCTGTTCTCCTGTCCCGTAGATGGTCACCGGTTCACCCGCCAGCAGTTTCCCGATGAAGATGGAGACAACTCCGGCTTCTCCGTTGGGGTCCTGCCTCGGGCCGTAGACATTCCCGTAGCGCAGAATGGTGTACGGCAGATGGTAAAACTCTCCAAAAAACCGGATATAGGTTTCAGCGGTAGCCTTGCTGAATCCGTAGGGAGAAGAGGGTCTTGGCGCGTCGTCTTCCTTCCCGGGGCGGGTCTTGCATTCGCCATAAATCGTTCCGCCGGAAGACGAGAAGATGAATTTCCGAACCCCATAGGTCCGGCAGCAATCCAATAATCGTAACGTCCCGAGAATATTCACCGAGGCATCCAGGAATGGATCCTGAACGGAACGCCGGACATCGATCTGGGCGGCCAGGTGATTCACAATGTCGAAACCGGATTTGGCGAAAAGGGTGCTGATATTCGGATCCCGGATGTCCATCGCGACAAAGGTGGCTTTGGGATTCACATTTTTCTTTTTGCCGGAGGAGAGATCGTCCACAATCGTCACGTCATGTCCAAGCGCCACGTAAGAATCGGCAATCTGGGATGCGATAAATCCGGCGCCGCCGGTGACGAGAATTTTCATTAATAGGCTCCTTCGCGGGCGAAAATAGCGGGCAGTGTTCTAATCAAAATCTTGAGATCAAGGCCCAATGACCAGTTTTCCAGATAAAAAATATCAAGATTAATCATTTCCTCGTAGCTGAGGGACGCGCGGCCGCTGACCTGCCAGAGACCGGTGATGCCGGGGAGTACGCGGAGGCGTTTCTTGGCGTTCTCGTCGTAATGCGCGGCTTCCCATAGGACTTGCGGCCGGGGTCCGACCAGGCTCATGTCCCCTTTGAGAACATTGATAATTTGGGGGAGCTCATCTAGGCTGAGGGCTCTCAGCCAGGATCCCGCCCAGGTGATGCGAGGATCATTTTTCATTTTAAAAACCGGGCCCTCGCGATCGCTGAGGTGTTTCAGCTCTTCGATGTAATCGTCCGCATTGGCCACCATGGTGCGGAATTTGAAAAGCTTGAATTCGCGGCCTCTGAAACCGACCCGTTTTTGTGAAAACAGAATCGGCCCCGGGGTGTCCAATCGAATGAGAGCGGCGATCAGGATGAGCGGGATCACGCAAACCGATAAAATCGCCAGGCTGACAACGATGTCGAAAATCCGTTTCATGTAAAAATTGGCCCCATGCAGCGAAAGGGGTTTAATCCGGAATGTCGGCAACCCGCAGAAGCGGTCGAAGATAATCTCGCCGCGCCGCATTTCTAAAAGGTCGGGAACAATTTTGCATTCGAGATCCAGCGATTCGCAGGCGCGCGACGCCTCCAGAATGGCGGAGGAAGACACCAAACCCTGGATGAGGAGGACTTCTGAAATATGATGGGACAATATTCGTTTCATGAGATCGGCCGCATCGGGCACGGTTTCCATAAAGGTTGCTTTGACGAAGGGCTGGTGTCCGGCCATTTCGTGAATGATGTTCGCCGTTTTCCCTTTGCCCACCACCAGGACATGTCGGGGACCCACCACCCGCTCGGTCAACCAGCGGAAAAGCAGCTTATCGCATTCGCGAAGGATGTAGAGAAGGCTAACGCTGTAGACCGCCCAGAGCCCAAGCACCAATCGGGAGTATTCCACTCCCCGGTAGGCGAAGGTAACGGCGGTCGTTAACAACGAACATATCAGGATTCCGCGGCTGACCAGAATCAATTCGTCGTAGGCGCTTTGCAGGGTGTCCCGGTAGAAACCCATATAGCCAAAGACCAGTAGACAAATGGGAAGCAGCGCCCAGAGGGCTTGCTGATAAAAGTGGATGTCGGGAATACCTTTCAAGGGCGGAAAGAGAGCCGTAAAGACGGGCCAGGAAAAGCGTGTCCAGTAAGCTCCCTGAAATGCGGCGATCAGACCGCTGATATCCAGAAGCAACAGGCTGGCGATGAAAAAAATGCGTAAATAATGGCGGTGCATCGTCATGTTTGAGCCGTGATTTTATGACATTTCAGCACGGTATTCAATGAACAGCGACCGGAACGCCTGCTCGCAGCGGTCTCGGCTGAAACGTTCCGCATGAGAGCGGATCGCGTTGCGATCCAAAGACGTTTGCTCAAAGGACTCGATTGCGGTCATCAAATCGCGGGAGGTCTGGCGATCAAAGAATAAGCCGGTTTTCTTTTCCGCGACGGTTTCCAGCGCCCCGCCTTTTCGGAAAGCGATCACGGGGCATCCGGCGGACATCGCCTCCAATGGAACGATGCCAAAATCTTCTTCTCCCGGAAAAATCAGCGCGCGCGCCTGCTGATAATGGGAGCGCAAGGCGTCATTGGACATCCAGCCCAGGAATTGGATATTGGGGGTGGCCTGATTCTGCAGCGCGGCGCTTTCCTGTCCTTCCCCGATGATGACGAGTTTCTTTCCGGATTGTTTGAACGTTTCGATCGCCAGGTCAATACGTTTGTAAGGTGCCAGGGCGCTGACGATGAGATAAAACGGTTCCACCGGTTTCGGCACGTTTTCTATCCCTTGAGAGAAAAAAGCATGATCAACAGGCGGGTAAATCACCTGGGAGTCGCGATGATAAATGCGTTGGATTCGTTCCCTGACGTTTTGTGAATTGGCGATGAACGTATGGACGCGCGGCACAGTACGCAGATCCCATTGCTGAAGCGGCTGTCGCAACAGGTGCATCAATCCGCGTGTCAGGATAGACGATCGACCGGGGCCGAAATACTCTTCAAATTGGTCCCAGATATAACGCATCGGGGTGTGGCAGTAGCAGACGTGACGCGCTTTCCCGCGCGGGATCGCGCCTTTGGCGACACAGTGACTGGTGCTGATGATGACGTCATACCCTATGAAATCGAATTGCTGGATGGCCCAGGGCATCAAGGGCAACAAATGGCGGTAGTAGCGCCGCACCTGCGGCAGGCGTTGCAGCGGTGAGGTAAAAATACGATGGCGTTCGATCGTCGGGCTCACCTGGCCCGGCGCGTGAACAAGGGTAAAGAGATCGGCTTTTGGAAAGAGGTCGCACAAGACTTCGAGGACCTTTTCTCCCCCCCGCATACCGGTCAGCCAGTCATGAACCAGAGCGATTTTCATGCGATGTTCTCCAGGCAGCGTCGGTAGACGTCTACGGTTTGGCCGGCCATGCGTGACCAACTGAAGCCGGCCGCCCGGCGTTGCCCGCGTTCCGTCAAATCCCGGCGGAACGCCGCGTCGTCCATCAAGCGTTCCAGCGCCGCCGTGATGGCGTCATCGTCTTCCGGATCCACCAGGCAGGCCGCGTCGCCGACGACCTCCGGGAGCGAAGCCCGGTTGGAACTGATCACCGGAGTGCCGCAAGCCATCGCCTCCAGCGGCGGCAGGCCGAAGCCTTCATAGAGCGACGGATAAACAAATCCGAGCGCGGCGCTGTAAATCGCAGGCAAGTCATCAAAGGCCGCCTCCGGCAACCATCGAACCGCCGGAACGCGGGCGAGCTCTTTCTCGAATCCATCGATAAAATTCCGTCCAACCAGGACCAGCCGGGGCACCGGACGACGCTGGGCTAACCGGCTGTACAGGCGGACGAGCCGCGGAACATTCTTAAAAGCTTTCAGGTTACCGACGTAGAGGAAATACTCCGGCGGCAGATCGTAGTGATTCCGTACCCGTTGTTTCTCGGCTTCGTCAGCGGGCCGGAAACGGGGAGAGGCCGCCTCCGGGGTGACGATGATCCGTTCCGGAGAAATATCGAGACGTTCCAGAAGATCACACCGGGTGTGTTGGGAAGGGACAAGAATGGCCCGGGCGCGCGGCACCAGGCACCGAAAAAAGAAGGAGGCATAAGCGGACGCGAAGCGTGACGGCAAAAACTCAGGAAATTTCAGATGAATCAGATCATGCACGGTGAGGATCGATTGGTGTGACAGAGTCACGGGAGCGTTGTAGTGAGGGATGTGAATCAGACGGGCCTTCGATTCACGGAAAGCGGCCGGGACGGTCCACTGTTCGCTGACCGAGTACATCCCGCTGGCCACAGCCCGGGTCGGCCAGGGCCAGCGGTGCGGATGATGGGGGCTGACCAACAGGGACAAGGCCAACCCCGCCGGCGGATTTTCCGCCAGCGCCTGGAGCAGGCCTCGGATATAGGTCCCGATGCCGGAGGCCTCGGTAAAGCGGGCATCGATGCAGAGAGACAATGTCATGTTTTGGGATCCGCGAGGCGGAATCGCTGTCGTTCAAAAATGGTTTTTCTAAACCTCGAAAGGTAGGCTCGTCCAGCCTCTTTATCTTGAACGATGAGGTGCACGCGCCACCAGAGTTTGAACCATTTCAAAAGCAAATACGATTTAAGAATCGGAACAGCGCCCGTGAAGGCGTGCTTGCGGTAGTAATAGATCTGGCTCTGGCGGTAGACCAGGGAGGTCAGGCTCCAGGGTTCCTTCGTGGATTGGCCTAAATGATGAATGATTTGCGCGTGCGGGATATAGTCGATGGACCAGCCTTTCTGCCGGCAACGCAGGCACAGGTCGGAGTCCTCGAAATAGAGTTCAAATTCTTCATCAAACCCGGCAATTTCATCGAAGGCTCGGCGGCGGACCATGAAGCAAGCCCCGCAGATAATCGGGACGCTGCGGGCGCGCCGCTGCAGCCAGCGCACAATGGCCTGACGGAGTTGTGAATGCCGGACCAGGTAGGGGGCCAGCGGTCGCTGGATAAACTCCCCCAACAAAATGGGATTCCAGGCCCAGGACATCTGGATCAATCCGTGCTGGGACGAAAGCAGTTCCGGTCCCACAATCGCGGTGTGGGGATGTGTATCCAGCCAGTCAATCAGAGGGTTGAATGTGTCGGGCAGCGATTCGGTATCACTGTTCAAGAAAAGCAAATAGCGGCCTTTGGCCAGACGCGACCCGATATTGCAGGCTTTTCCAAAACCGAGGTTCGAGGCATTGCATACGGCCTGCACCTCCGGGAATTCCCGCCGGACACGTGCGTAGGTCTCATCGTTTGAGTTGTTGTCGACGAGAATAATTTCATAGGGAGTTGCTGGAGGGTGTTTCTGGACCGATCGAAGACAGGAAAGCGTCAGCTCACAGGTGTTGAACGACGGAACGATGATCGAACACGTTACAGGAGCCATGAAATTTAAATTAGCGGCGGCGCCGCGAGTGTGCGAGAGCTGATTGATAGAACGATTCGATGAGCGGCGCGTTCCGTTCCGCACTAAAAAGCTGCTGGGCACGCGCGAGCGCTTTATGGCTCAAAAACGACAGTTTTTCCTTCCCGTCGATCACCGCCGCCAGTCCCTCGCCCAGCGCTTTGGGTTGTCCGGGTTCGACGAGCAACGCCGCATCGCCCGCCACATCCGGGATCGAACCGGTCCGCGTCGTCACGACCGGTTTCCCGGAGGCCATGCTTTCGATCAAAACATAGCCAAACTGTTCCTGCCATTTGGGCGTCGGGCGGCTGGGCAGAACAAACACATCCGCCAGGTTGTGAAGCGCCGAAATGTCTTCGTAAGGGACAAAAGGATGAACGCGAATCAGCTCTGGATAACGGTCCTGGGCCTGTTCCAGAACCGGTTGAAGAGGACCCGCTCCGACAAAAAGAAAACGCAGACGCATCGCTTCCCGCCCGCGATTCAGGGAAGGAATGCACTCGAGCAGGTCCAAAATCCCCTTTTCCGGGACAAATCGTCCGATGAAAAGCACAACGTAATCATCCGGAAGGATCCCCAGCTGGATCGCCAGTTTCGGGTCTTTGGGGGCTGGGACAAATCGTTGAAGATCCACGGACATCGGGATCACAGCGATGCGGTCGGGTGAGACACCTTCCTCCCGCAGCATTCGGGCGGAAGTTTCCGTTACGGCTAAAAAGCCGTCGGCCTCACGCATGACGGCTCGTTTCCGTAAATGGCGCAAGGGATGAAGCTCTCCCGTGTGAAGCAAGTTCTCCCAGACCGTCAGAACCAACGCCGTCCGCTGTTTGCGTTTCAATCGGAGGCACTGATAGGTCATCGTCGAGTGCAGTTCCGCCGCGTGCAGGATGTCTGCATCGCCCACCGCTTTTTTCAGATTCAAAAGTCCGTAACTGCGGCCCAACGTCCAACTCAAGGCTCGGTTGTAAAAAATCGCTGCCGATGGATTCCGTTTTCCCAGTGTTTCCCCCCAGACTCCGGTTTTCTCGATTGAAATATTGGGGAGGGTGATAGGCTGGGTATAAAACTGCCAATGGGCGCCGATGGCTGAGAAAGGGTGTTTGGCCGCTACGGGAACATACGATTGAAGTTCCCAGGGATTCAAGAAGGGGCCTCGCACGAAGGCGACTTTCATGAGATCTCCGTCTTTGGTTTTGAGGAGGATCGTCCGATGGCCAGGTAACAAGCCAATAGCAGATCGAGGCTGTTCACGAAGAGGACATCGACGCTGTTGTGCGCGAGGAATGCCATGACGCTGATCGCGGCCCCCCAGGCAAGGATGTCGCGGCTAGCCATGAGCGATCCGAGAGATGTCCCCGCCAACAAGGCCATCCCCAGCGCCCACAATAAAAAGCCGATCCCGCCGTATTCAATCAGGACCTGGAGGTAAATGGAATGAAGATGCTGCCAAAAATCGATCCGTTTCATAAACGTCAATTCGAATTTAAAGAATTGTCGAGAGTCTTCGTCAAGAAACTGGGGCAAACACGCCAGGTATTTCCCCGGGCCTAGACCCACCCAGGGATGCGCCCGAATGACCTGATAAGCGGCCCGCCAATAGATGGGCCGTTGCGCGGAGCTAAGCAACCGCTCCGTCTCAATAGACGCGGCCGGCGTGGACACGGGGACCTTATTCGACAACGAGCCCAATCCGGGAAAATGATGAATCGCAAGGATCGGGAGCCCCGCCGAGCCAACGATCCAGAGGAGAACGAGGAGAACAGGTACTCTCTGCGTCATCTTTGGTGTGATCCATTGTGTTCCGGCCGCGAGAATCGCCACGCCCGCCAACAGACCCGCCCAAGCCCCCCGGGAGTATGCTGCCAGAAAGGCGATCATCATCAGGACAGCCCCTATCCATAAGATTCTCCGGAGGTTCCCTCGCTCGAGATAAGCGGTCGCAAAACTCACCGGCATGACCAGGGATAGAAAAGCTCCTTGAATGTTGTGCTGCCGGAAAGGTCCAACGGCCGCCCGGTAATCGCCGCCCGAATGGGCGAATTGCCAAATTCCGAAGACGGATAGGAGGCTCCCCATCCACAGAAGAACGCGGCTATAGCGGATCGTAAAGGAAGGGGATTCACGGGCCGCCAGGGAGGCGAGGAAAATAAAAAACAGGAATTCCATCCATCGCAACGGCCCCCGTACATTCCCGCCCAAATGGATCGCCATCATCGCGGTGAAGAGAAAGAAACCCGACCATACGAGAATTTCCGGCAGGCTGAATATCTTCAAGACCGCCGGTACCGCGCGACTCGGTCCGATGTGGGCCATCCAGGCGAGTGCCGCCAAGGCGCAAAAATAGTCGATCGGGGACAGACGCGGAAGCGGTCCCAGGGAAAAGCTGAAGTCCACAGGGACTGCCAACGCCATTAAGAGGATCCACAGGCCCGGCGAGAATTTCAGGAAGCGGGACAAGTTAGAAGCGAAAGGCTCGAAGACGAGAGAATTTATATCGAATGATTTCATTCAACAAAAGTGACAGAAAAACGATATTCCCCAGGATGTAACGCCGCCACAGACGGCGGGGTTCACAGGAAAGCCGGTAGAGCCACTCTAAGCCGATCCTCTGGAGTCGTTCCGGTGCCCGGGGGATGCGCCCGGAAAGAAAGTCGAAAGCGGCGCCGACACCCATGCAAACCGGGGCATGGAGCCGATTCAAGTTTTGCGCGATCCATTTTTCCTGCTTCGGTGCGGACATTCCGACAAAGAGGATATCCGGGCGCGCCTGGCGGATCATTTCCAGGATTCGACGATTTTCGTCCTCGTCAAATTGGTCGCACATGGAGGGATTATACAGTCCGACAATCCGCAGCCGCGGCCAGCGCGACAGCAGAACCTTCTGGAGCATATCCAGATTTTCACGGGAGCTTCCCATGAGAAAGATGCTGTAACCCTTCTGGCTGGCGTGTTTGCACAGTCCCGTCATCAAATCCGGTCCGGCGATGCGCTCGGGAAGACTCAGACCGATCCAGTGGGCCCCCCACACGATCGACATGCCGTCTGCCAGCACCAGATCAGACTGTTCCAGAAGATTGCGGAGCGCCTCATCCTTCCGGCACAGCGCGACCGTATACGCGTTCGCCAGACAAACCTGAGTCGGCCGGCGCCGCTGAACAAATTCATCCAGAATCAGCAGAGTTTCATCCATCGTGAGACTGTCGAAACGGACCCCGAATATGGAAACGGAGGGAAATGTCACCGGAGGTAAAACGGTCTCTGACTTGAGGCCGATGGGTGAAATATCAAGTGATGGAACGGTATTGGGTGCAATGGGCATATCCAAATCCTATTGATAAATGTGAATGTAATTATAGCGGTCTGCCTCCGGACGTGCAAGTTAACCGGTGGTAAAGGGCCATTCTCTGCTTCAGGAAAGCGGTGCTGGAAAAATGAGTTCGCGCATATTCCTGGGTCGTGCGGCGCAGACCTTCCATCCGTTCGGGCGACATCATCCGGTTGAGTTGCGCCCAGAAGTCAGCCGGGTCTCCCGGGGCATACCGTTCCCCGTTGATCCCGGGAACAACGATCTCCCGTAATCCCCCCGCGTCACTGACCAGAGCCGGGATCCCCCAGGCGTTTGCCTCCACCACGGCCAGCGGAAAGTTCTCGTAACACAGGGACGGCATGACAACCGCGGCGGCATCGCGAAGAACTCTTTCCTTCTCCAGGCTTTTGAGGAAACCCATATAGGAAATGTGCCCGCCGGAGGCGGCCTGGACCTGCGCCAACAGCGGTCCGGTCCCGGCGATCTTCAGACCCAGCCGCCGCTGGGGGTTCGTTCGAAAAAGATCCACAAGCCAATCGATGCCCTTTTCACGGGAAAGTCTCCCCAGGTAAAGAACATAGGGCTGCGGAGGCGAAGGAGGATCGACCGGCATCACGGGGATGAAATGGCCCTGGATTTCGATGCGATCGGCCGTCCAGCCGCGGGCAATATATTTGTTTTTGAGAAACTCGGCGGGTGCGATGAAGGCATCTACGTCGTCATACCAATGACGCCTGGCCGACAGCCACGCGTGGCATGCCAGAGCAGCAGACGCCAGGCGGCTGTCCCGGTAGCAGCCGCGAACAATTCCGGGCCAATAGTTTCCCCCCGCGCAGCGCTCGCAGATTTCCTGGCGCGGCGTCAGAAATAAACCGTTCAAGCAGAGCGGACGGTAGTTGTGCATCGTCAGGCATGTCCTGGCTCCCAGGGCTTTCGCTCTCGAAAAAAGGCGCGGAGATAGAAGCGGCCAAAGATTATGTGCGTGGACGATGTCCGGCCGGAAGCGCCGCAGCAGGTCTTCCAGGCGCCCCTCGAAGCCGCCGCCGGCGGCGGATAGGGCGGCCGCGATTTTGCCGGAAAAGCCGGGATCACTGCGGACTTGAAAAAGCTGCAGCTCAAGTTCCGTTCCTCGCAGAGCGTTGACTTCATTGGCCACACAGGCATCCTCGCCGCCGCTGACCGAATAGGCGTTATGGACGATGAGGATCTTGAGGGGTTGTGTCATTTCGGATCGGTCTCCGGGGGTGTTTCTCGCAGCACGGGATTAAATGCCAATCCGATCAGTATCCACAGGAATATCCCCTTAAAGGCATTTTCGAGCGTATTGTCCGTGATCATGTGTACCAAAACGTATACGATGCCTGCCCCAACCAGTAACAACCTTGAAAAGATCCAGGGGTCCTGCCGGCTGGAAAAAAGGCGTTGCGTAATGCCCCGAAGGACCCATCCCTGCAGAAGAATAAAGGCCAGCAGGCCGATGATTCCCAGACGGTAAAGGATGGCGATCCAGGAGTTGTGCGGATCGTATCGTCGGGGTGAATTAAGCCACCAAACAACCTGCGGAGGCAGGTACAGTTTTCCAAATGGGATCCCCAGGAGGATCCTGGCCGTGCGGTGAAGCTGATGCTTGAAAGAGACATCCGGTGTTTCGTTAGATGGAACCAGATGGAGTACGATTTTTTTGTCACTCAGGCCATCGCCGGCTGGTTCGATCAACACCTCGGGCCCTTTAGAACGTTTGAGATGGGCTGGCAGCTTGTAATGGGTCAGGTCTTTCCGGTGGAGATGATTTGAAAAAAGGCCGATGGAGAATACCTCTTCGATGGCGTCTTGCCACATGAGAAACCGGGTGATGACGTTGGGCGAATTCCCGATGTCCGTGAAGGTGGATAGCTCATCAAACACATCCACAACACGGTGCTCTGCCTTCTGGACGATGAGAACCTGTCTCGGAACAGTCGCCGGTGGAGTAAAGGCTGGTGGAACAGAGGCCGGGGGAGTAGAGGCTGGTGGAACAAAGGCTGGGGGAGTAGAGGCCGGGAGGGTGGATGCCGGTGGAGTAGAGGCCAGTGGGGTGGCAGCCGATGGGATCGAGGGCCTTTGACCGAGCTTTGGGAGGCTCCAGAGAAGAAGCATGGACCCGCCGGCGATGACGGTGATGGTCCGCAGGCTGTGCAGGGCAATAGGAGTAAATGAATTGAGTCGCATGAGCATCAGCGCCAGGAAACAAAATCCACAGGCGAAGCCGGTCCAGGCCGAGCGAACCAACTCCGACAAAATGGCCGAGAAAATGATGATGCTCCAGAGAGTGTCTTTTAAGTTAGTCACTGTCATCTGGCGGATGGCCAGCAGAGAAAGTAACGCCAGCGAAAGGCCCAGCGAACTGCCTGCTCCTTGCATGAGGCTTGAGGTCAGCTGAAGGTGCGGCACGGCCACCGGCAGGCAGATCCGGAGGGCGTTCAGGAGAGCGGCGATGGCTCCTATTTTCAATATCCCATCGAGCCGGCGGCGAGTCAAGGGAGTTCGGCTGACCAAAAGGATAGCCACGCTGTAATAGACGAGGGCGGAATCACGCAGTACATTGAGGATTGGAAAATGCAGGACGCCCCAATAGAAAGAGACACAGCCAACACCGAGAAAAAGCCCCCACGTCCAGCGCACCGGAGTCGGAAGCGCGGTGCGATAGCTTCCGGGATTTGTGAGTTGCCGCCCAAAAATCCTGAGCGTCCACAGCAGTAAGGCAAATTCCGTGATATAAACGGGGACTGTCCCGATCGAAATGTGGAGGTAAGCGAACTCCCGGTTGGCGAGCAGATACCCGATCAACAGGAAGAGAATCCCGTAAGCCTCCTCCCAGAGAAAGGCCGCTAGACAAACAGCAAACGCCGTTGCAGTGACATATACCGGCATCAGGCTATAACCGCTGGCAGGTTACGATTCCGCGTGGAATCAATGACGGCGTCCTCCATAAGTGGCCAACAGCTTCAGATAGCAAAAGATCGTGCGGGTAACCCGGATTTTACTGTCTGCACCCCGGTTCTCGTAATGCAGAGTAAACGGGACCTCCGCCGTGCGCGCGCCTTCCCGCGACACCTTCAGCAAGAGTTCCGTTCCCCCCGGGAATCCCGTCTCATTAATCAGGGGATCGTGATAGCGGCTGTAGGTCCGCTGAAGAATACCCACCCGGTAGACACGGAAACCGTTTGTATACGAAAGGGTGCCCGGCACATGAAAACCCAATCGGAAAATGAGATTGGCGACTTTGCTGAAGAGACGCCGCTTGGGCGGAATGCCCGAAGCCTTGCCGCCCGGCATCGAATAGGAGCACGTGACCACATCATACCCTTCCATCAGTTTCTGAACCATGGACGGGAAATAAGCCGGCGAATGCGTGTTGTCCGCGTCAAGAGAAATGACCAGGTCCTGGGGTTGCGCATGGAGGACAATCCACGTGTAGCCGGTATTGAGAGCGGCGCCGTAGCCTTGGTTGGTCGCGTGGCGCAAATGGCGCAGCGGGACGCGCGGAGACAGTTCCTGGACCACGGCGGGTGTTCCATCCCTGGACCCGTCATCCACGAGCACCACTTCGTACGGCATGCCCATCGACCGCGCGACCTCATCAATATCAGGGATGAGTCGCCGCAGGGCGGTCTCTTCATTGTAGGCGGGTAGTAAGATATAAAGCTTTGAATTCGGACTATCGGGCGTTGTCATTTTTCCTCGCTTCGTAAATCTTCCAGTGCGGTAGCTCAAAGACGATCTGGGTGAACTGGGCGGCGTGGGCGGTGTCGATCGGACATTCGTCGCGGGTAATGAGCCAGCGTTTGGCGTGCGTAGAGGAAACGGGTTCCCCCTTGTTCAGGACCGTCACTTGTTGCGTGTTGCCCGTAAAAATCTCCAGGGCGGTCGCCGCTTCGGTACACGGTGACATGATATACGCGTCAATATCCTTGTCAGGCCATTGAGAAGAAAGCCAGCGGACGGTTGTCCCGATCTCGGCCTGTCGGGACAGGCGCGGGATAGCCACATGAAAGACAACGCCGGCGGCCATGAGGATCGACATCGGCAAAACGACGTTCCGAAAGAACGGGTCCAGACGCGGCCATAGGCGGATCATGATCTCGGTATTGAGGACGATGCAGCCGCAGGCCATCACCATGGCTGGCGCCCATAAATAGGTGGCGATCCCCCAGGGAATCAGGAGAGCCAGGTAACAGGCCAGTGAGCAGGGCCAGAGGAATCGGGCCAGCCGCGCGTTCAAATCCTTCTGTTTCGTCCAATCGAGAAATATCAAAAGGATGGTCACGAGAATCAAGCCTGCCATCAGATAGACCATGGTCGGCTGATGTCCGAGGCTTTGCACCAGTCCCCGGATATCAGTCGAATATCGAGAGGTATAGGAATCGGAACGCTTCAGGAACACCAGCCCCATGACGGTCGACAACGTGGCCCAGGCGAGGATCCATACGGCGCGCTGTTTTTTCGGAGCGTTGGCATCGGAAACCAGGGAAACAAAAGCCCAGGGCGCAACGGCCAGCGTGGTCGGCTTGGCCAATACGCCTAGAAGGAAACTCGTGAACCCGCTGCACTGCCATAACCACCACCGGACCGAACGGCGATCCTCGTGTTGAGCCGATGTCAATGCGTAGAGCGCCCATCCGCCGAACCCGATAACGAATTTTTCCTGCAGAGAAAGGAACACGATCAAGTTGTACAGGGGCGTGCTAGCCAGAAGCAAGAAGCCGAAGAAATAGGATCCGATCGAGCGGGTTTGCGGCGGGAGTTGCCGGCGCAGGATCAGCGTCCAGGGCCAAAGGAACAATCCCACCAGAATAAGGGTGAACAGGTAGAACAGTTTGGGCGAATTCGAAAAGGTCCCGTAGCAGAGGTAAAGATAGGCGATGTAAACAGGACGAAAGATCACATTGACGGAATAACGGTGAAGAAGGCCGACGATCGAGATGTCTTTCCAGGAGGTCTTCAGCAGCTGCAGAGTCTGGGCGTCGTCCATCAGTCCCCAGGAAAGCGGGAGAAAGATCATCGCCGTCAGAAGGCTGCCGAGGAGAAGGAGAAAGGCCCAGGGAAAAAGTCTCGTGATAAACGGTTTGATCATTTCATCCACGGATACGGCTGCAGACTGTCCCCCTGGCTGGTCGAGTCGAAAACGGGTTTGATGATCACGCGTCGAAGAATATTTCGTCCGGCGAGCAGCGCAACCAAAACGAGAAAAATAGCGGCGAACCGGGGAGTCCAGCGATGGGAGAGACGGATCTTCAGACCATAAATGGCCGCGGGAATGATCAAAATATTGAACCACTCCATGGGCAGCGTGTTGTACCAGAAGGGGTAGCGCCAGAAGAAGAAATAGTTGATCCAATAGCCGATCCCGGCGACCGCGAGCATCGTCGCGGGAACCTGAAGAGGTCCGGAGGACGATTCCTTACGATTGAAAAATGACCGGGCCGCGTACACCACGCAGAAACCGATCGAAAGGGCGATCAGCAGCCAGGTCACAAACCCCCACCGGGCGTATTCGATCGCCCTTCCCTGCGCCGCAAATGGATCGGAAGCGGTTTTACGCATCAGCACAGGGATGATGTAGGAAAATTCGCTGAAAAGGATGGAGGGAGCGCGAAAGGCATAGGCCAGAAGGTCCTCCCGGTTGTGGAACAGACCGAAGGCCCAACCGATGGCTGTCAGGAATACCGTCGCGGGTACGAAATAGAGAACGGCGCAAAGGACCAATTCTCTGATTTTAAGCGCGATGGAATCGCCGCGGTTTTCGAACAGGAGTTTATAAAGGAAGAGGCCCGGAAGCATGGCCAGAAATTGCCCTTTGCATGAATAGGCGAAGCCAAAGGCGATCATGGCCCAGCGCGGGTGGTGTTTCTCCAAAAGGAGCCCGGCGATAAAACAGAGCAAACCAGGTGTCATGCCATTGACCTGAATGGGATAAATCAGGATGAGCGGGATCGTAATCCAGACCGAAAGGACCAGCAGGGCGATCACGGGAATCTCCCAGGGACGCATCCACGTTTCGTCAAATAGTTTGAAGAAGAACCAGAAAAACAGTCCCACAACGGCCAGCGAATAGACGAAATTGTAATAACGCATGGGTTTGAGCGATCGGCCGTGGAAGGCGAACGCGGTGGTGGCCAGGATGACGTGGGGACCGTTTTCGACGAAAGGGTCGCCCTGGTAAATGTGAATGTCCCGGTCGGCGAACATCCGGTAAGGGACGCCGAGGTAGATGTGTTCCGAGACCCGGTCGACGCTCAGATGCGGAAGGGCATAGGCGAAGATCCCCAACATCGCCGCCAGCAGACCGGCCAAAGAAATCCATTTGAGACGTGTTTGAAGCGGAAGTGATTCAGATGAATTCATACAGGGACTCTCTTTCCATAGGTGCGCAGATCCCACCACAACGCCCAGAACTCTTTCATGGCCCGGAAAATAACGCTGAGATTGGCGCCGCTTTGGACGCCGGCGCGTCTCGGGCGATGAGAAACGCCAACGGTGGCGATCCGGTACCCCATCCGGCGGGCCTTGACCAGAATCTCGGCATCAATCAAAGCGCCTGTCGTAATCATCTGGATCTCATTGAAGAGGGACCGGCGATAAAGTTTGAACGCGCAGTCGATGTCCGGAATATCCAATCCCATGAAGACCCGGAGGGCGGCCGCAAAGATCTGCGCGTTTAATTTCCGGTGCCAGGGATCCGCGCGCCGGACGCGGACGCCGGAGATGATATCCGCTTGCGAGGTCAGCTCAACCAGGGACGGCAGTTCATTCAAATCGAATTGGCCATCCCCGTCCGAATAAAAGACCCACGGAAACCGGGCGGCTCGAAACCCGGATTTGAGTGCCTCTCCATACCCGCGATTCGTTGGATGGCGGACCAGCTTCAAAGCCGGTCTGGATTGGGCCATCGATTGAACAATCTCCGGCGTGCGATCGCAGCTGCCGTCGTCCACAATAATGACCTCGTACGATTCGGCGACCTGCGCGGCGACTTGGGACGCCTCGTCGATGACGCGTTCCACGTTCGTCTCTTCATTGTGACAAGGAAAAAACAGCGATAAGCCGTCGAGTTTCATGCGTAAAAAAGCACACTTCCCCGTTCCTCTGTCGGTTGCCGCACCTCTTGCTGGAGCGAAGTTTCAATATATTACAATAAGAACCCTGAATGCGTACCCTGATCCTGATTGCCTCCAGAGACCATAAGGACCGTCTCCTGGCTCAACTCACGCCGCTTCGTCAACTGTTTGTCGATCGCCCCGATGTTTCCTGCCTTATCATGGATGACGCCAGCCAGGACGGAACCTTTGAGGCTGTTTCCCGCTTCTTGACCCAGTATCCTTGGCCGACCTGCCTGATTGTACGCCATCGTCATCCGTTGGGGCCCGGAGGCAACCAGAAAGTCGGGATTCGCCACGCCATGGAGCGGAAGGTCGATGTCGTGCTGACAATCCTTGGCGGCTCTCCCGCCACGCTGTCTGCCATCCCCGGGATGTTGGACCGGTTCCAGGCGGATGATCGAGCGGATTATTTATTGGCTACAGAACGGTTCGGATGGCGGTCTCCGCTGGCTTGGCCCCGGTGGTTGCGTCAACGAGGGCTCTCTCTGATTGAAAACCGGTTTTCGGGGGTGCGCATTCCGGATTGGCATGGACCCCTACGGATCTACCGCCTGAACGCATTGCGTGAAATCGCCTTTGAGCTCAATACGCATGAGGCCCATTTTCATACGGAGATTCTTCTGCAGTTGATTTCCGCCGGCCGCCGCCGGTTGAGAACCTTCGATGTGCCGCTCCATTCCGACCGTCTTCCTTCGATGGCGCGGGCGGGGTCGCTGCAGACGATCAAGGCCGCGCTGAAATTCCGACTGCAGCGCTACAGCCTTTTCTATGATTTTCGCTACCATCCTGAGCTGATCATCCCCGGGCCGAAAGCGGCCGCTCCCTCAAGGCCGCACTACACCGACAAAGTGGGATTCGACAGTCCTCACGCGCTCGTCTGCAACAGCGATACGCTGGTACCCCCCAAAAGCCGTGTGCTGGATCTGGGTTGTTCCGTGGGGTATGTGGCCCGGCACTTGACGGAGAAGAAGGGGTGCTCAGTGGTCGGAGTCGACAGACTGGATCCCTCCCAGGTCCTCACGGGGTTTGAGTACCACCGTCTTGACCTCGAGCAGGACCTCGAACGGTTATGCCAAATCATCGATCACGGGGAATTTGATGTGATCCTGATCCTTGATGTCCTGGAGCATCTCAGCACGCCGGAATTGTTTCTGTTGATGCTGACCCGGCGCCGGTACCAGAAAATTCCTCGTATCATTGTGAGCACCGGGAATGTGGGTTTTCTGGTGGTCCGGTTGATGCTGCTTGCCGGTTTTTTCAATTACGGGAATAAGGGGATCCTCGACATCACCCACAAGCGGCTCTTTACCGTTCGAACCTTTAAGAATCTTCTGGACCAGACCGGTTTTGCCATTCTCAGGCGGTACGGATTTTCCCTCCCCTGGAAGGAATTGGGGCTGCCCCGGACACTTTGCCGGCCGCTGGAAAAAATCCATGGAGGGTTTGCCCGGTGGCGTCCCACTCTTTTTGCCTACCAGGTTCTCTACGTCACCATGCCGATCACGCTGCCGGCCAGGCTGATCGCAGGAGAAACAGCTATCACAGGAGACAATAATCCTTCCCGATTGACTGGTAGCGAAATGCGGCGTTAACGCGTCTTATCGTTGAGCGAGGGGTTGCTGGCAGGGTAGGAACTCTTCAGATAAAGGATCCAGACCGCATACAGCGCCATCAACGGCAGGTAGGTATTGAACAGCTCGAAGATCTGGTTGACGGGTCGGGGAAAAGAGCTGGTTCCTTGAGGAAACATCGCCATCACGCCCGCCAGCGGGATCAGGGCTTGCCATCGGTACTTCTGCAGTATCCATAGGGATGGAAGCAGAAAGATCGCATAGAGGTATGGCGGCACCCGTGGATCCACCAATCCAAAAACGACGATGAAAAACAGAATCCGCCAACGGAGGTCCGGATCGGCGTTTCGTTTTCGTATGCGTTGGTACGCTCGCCAACTTAAACCGCTCACGCCAAGCACTAAGACCGCATAGAGGGCATCCCCGGCGCGTGCCGGAAGGCTCCAGGGGATCGGCCACGTACGCACGGCGTCCACCAGTTGGCCTGAAAAAGTCAGGGTGCTCGGATTGTTCACCCCGACGCTCCGCTTGCCCAGCGTGGCCAATAAGCGCATGTAATCGCGGAAAAGATCCGGATAAATCAAATAATTTAACGAATACAGAATCACGAACGCTGCGGCGGAGAGAAACAGTTCCTTCCAGCGCGGCTTGTCGTCGATGAACAAGAGAAGTCCCAGAAGCAGGATGAGATCCGACTTGATCTCCGCCATGAGGACCACCGCCGCGCAATACACCCATATCCGCTTGCGCAAGAGGGCCGCCAATCCCGCCCACAGGACCACTTGTTGGAATCCGGCGATATTCCCGGAAGCGACGTCGTAAAAAAGGGAGCCGTTAAAAGCCAACGCGATGAAGAGGACCTGGAAGGGGTCCCTGATGCTCAAAGGCAGAAAATGACGGTGCCAGATGCGAAAGATATAGAAGAATCCCCCCAGCTTCAAAACGGTCCACAGCCAATTGGCTACGTTTGCGGAGAGGTAGATCCAAGGACGGAACAAGTAGAGGACGAGGGGCGGATAGGACAAGGGCCATCCGTCACGAATGTAGGGATTGGCCCCGGTGGCAAAAAATTCCAGTGTGAATTGGCGATAGCAGCGGGAGTCCCAGCCGTAGCCGCCGTTGCGGAGAAGAAGGAACGCCAGAAGCAGCCCGACAAACGCCCAAGCGCCAAGCAGCCATCGTGTCTCTGAAGACATGTTCTTTATCGTCATACTGCCGCGGATTTTAGAACATTTTCATACAACTGCGCTATCTCCGAGGCTTCTCGGCCTGCTTCAAAGCGCTCCCGGCAATCGACAAAACCCTCTTCGCCCAGCCGCCGGGCCGATCCCCACTCGCGCAGGCATTCTTCAACGGCGGCGGCCAGGGCGGCCGGATCCCCGGGCGGGATGAGCTTTCCGGTCCGGCCGCTGCGGACCACTTCCGGGAGGCCGCCCACATCCGAAGCGATCACCGCGCGCTTCTGGCTTAAGGCTTCGATGGCGACGTAGGACAAGCCTTCTTCTAGGGAGGGGATCACGACGATGTCGAGTTCCTTGAGCGCGGGACGAAGGTCTTCTTCCCAGGGCCGGATGGCGACGGCGGTTTCAAGTCCCCGGCGGCGGATCTCCGTTTGCAGGCGCGGATCCGAGCGGGCCGCGCCCAGGATGAAAAGACGGATCGGCAGAAGACGGTGGGTCATGAACACCGCGGCGTCCAGAAAGATCGAGCTGCCTTTTTCGGGACTCCAGCGGCCGACGAAGCCGACGCGGAACGTCTCCGGGTGTTCGCGCGGAGGAGGCGCGTCCTTAAACCAGGAAGCATCGATCCCGGGATAAATCACGCACGCGCGTTTCCCCGTCAACCCGTGCCGGGGTCCATAGGTCTTTAACAGGTACTGGGAAATAAAGACATTGCAATCAAACCCCTTCCGGATGAGACGGTTCAGGACGTTGAGCAGGCCGATCTTCCAGGGGGTGACCGATGTGATCAGGCGTCCCTCAAAGGTCGAAATCCTCGAACGGAAGAGACCGCCGGCCGCCAGCAAAGCGGCAATGACATCGCTTTGAATAAAAAAGGAATGGACGAGGTCAAAACGCTTTTGGCGGCACAAGGCGGCGAGTGAGCCGATGAACGGCAGATACCCGCACCGTTTATACCGTCCGTCGATGATGATCCGTGCCGGGGTGTCCCGGAAATACGTCTTTAAGACATCGGGAATTTTGGTGCCGATGACAAGCGTGGCTTCGATGCAGTCCGGGTCGATTTTTCCAAGAAGTGTCCTGAGGTGGTTGGCGGTTCCTCCCAGACCGTTGAGACCGACACAGAGGTAGAGGACCTTCAGCGGCGGATGCGGCGCCGGTAACGGCGTTTCATCCCGATGGATTTTACTTGAGGTCCAAGGCATTGAAGTCCTCGGTCCGGTTCAGCAGGATCCGGCCAAAGCCCGCTACAATGCCGAATCCGATGGCGATCCGGTCGCGGTCAAGCCGAAGGACTCCGGAGAGCAGCGTGCCGATCAGTTGTCCGAGGCTGGCCCAGCAGAACGCTGGGACGGATAGCCGGTATTTCCGGACAAACCGGTAGCGGTTGATCACGTCCGAAATCCCGAAGGCCATGAATTTGCCTTTGCGGAAACCATGATGATGATGGATGACCCTGGCTTCGGAGAGCATCATGAAGCGGCAGTTCTTTCCCAGGGAGAGGCAAAAATCAAGGTCGTCGAAGTGACCGTGCCCGCGGTAACGCTCTTCGTAGCGGTGGTCGCGGAACACCTCGGCCCGCCAAACGGTCGCTCCGCCGCAGAGCCATTCCACCGGGGTATCCTGGACGACCGGAAACAAAATCGTGTTGAACCCGGAAGGCAGGATGCGTCCACCCCGGCCGCCAGCGAGTCCGAATACCCGGCGGAAAACAGTCGCCTCGGTGGGAACATTGTTGACGATATGGAACGAACAGCCGGCGATGGCCGGTTCCGCATGAGACCAGAAGCGGAGCATTTCCTCCGTCGTGTTGGGAGTGAGCTCCAGATCGTCGTCGAGAAATCCGACCAGGGTGGTTTCCTTGGGGACGTTGGCCAGGCCAGCGTTGCGCTGCCGGGTTAGTCCCGGCGGGTAGACCGGGAGATAGGACACCGGTAAATTGGGATAGGCTTGAATAAAGTCCTGCACATGATCTTCTCCGCCATCGATAATGATCACATGATCTGGTTTTCGCGTCTGGGCCGCGAGGCTCCGGAACAGTCGGTGAAGGTCCTCCCGGCGATTGCGCGTGGGAATCAGGAAAGTCAGATGGGGGGATGCGCTTGTCTCGGAACTCATGAGGATCGGCTCCCGGGTGATTTGAGATAGTCTTCGAGAAGTTGTGCCATGAAAATTTCAGTGTCTTCCATGGATTCCTGCGTCGCTCCGCCGATATGAGGCGTGATGAGAAGATTGGAATGGGATGCCGCGTATCGAACCAGAGCCTCTCGACGGGGATCAAACCCCGGGCGATGTTCGTTTGCGAGAACGTCGAGCGCGGCCCCCGCCAGGCGGCCGGATTGCAGGCTCCGGAGAAGCACGGACTCATTGATGAGGCTGCCCCGCGACGTGTTGATGAAATAGGCGCCTTTTTTCATCCGTCCCAGTTCCTTGGCTCCGAAGAGATCGTGTGTGGAGGGATTGGCGTCGACGTGAATCGAAACCACATCGGATTCCTTCAGGACTTTCTGAAAGGACACCCATTCCAGCCCCGGGATATTGAAACGAAGACGCGGATCGGTGCCCAACAGCCGGCCAAAGAGGGGCCTGCCGAGACGGGCCATCATTTTCCCCAGCCTCCCGAGGCCGACAAGCCCGAGCGTTAAAGAGGATGTTTGCCGCCCGATGAATGGAGAACGCCTCCAGTGCCCGGCGCAAACATCCTCCATCGAGGCATGACTATGGCGCAGCAATGAAAGCGTCAATCCAATCGCGTGTTCGGCTGTCCCTGTGACGGTCCGCAGAAAGCCGCTCTGTCCCTTCAAACTCAGGACAGGAATGCCCCGGCGGCGGCATTCGTTCTGATCGATGTGATCCAAGCCGGTTGTCGGAGACACGATACAGCGGAGCCTTGGGGCCGCCGCAAGGACGTCCCGGTCAATACGGTGTCCCAGCCGGACCCAGAGAATATCCGCGTTCCGGATTCTGGCCAGCAATTCCCGTCTCGTAAAAGGTCCCTGAATCAGCCGCCCGAGCTTGCCGATCCGGCGCGACGCTTCCTTGGAAAATGAAAGTGGCTCGGCCAACAGAATAACGCGTTTGTGTTTAGTCATGGCGGGCACGCAAGAGAATCGCCGCGAGTTGGAAGTCGAAGGGATGATCAATATTGATCGAGCGTTCACGCGGCATGAGGTACGGAATGATCTTATTCCCCACGAGAGAAGACGCCCCGAACAGGATATGCCGTCTGACCAGATAAATCGCTCCATTTCGAACCAGGACGGGTTTGAATTCCTGACGTCTCTGGAAAGGAGTGGCTTTCTTGCCCAGCAGCGGTTTTACATAGGGGCCGGTGGTGACATACATATAATTCGGATGGGCGTTGTCCGCGACGTAAAAGGAGACGACGGAATCCGCCCGGGGATATTTCTGCAAAAGGCCGATGCATCGGTCAATGTCTTCCGGGGTCCTGAGAGGGGCCGTTGGCTGCAAAGACATCACGGCGTCGACTTTGAGGCCGGTCCGGCGCTCGAAAAAAAGAGCCGCGTGTTGAAGCACGGACAGCGTACTGGCGCGGTCCGTCGCCAATCGGTGCGGCCGGAGAAAAGGAGTCGGACAACGCAGTTTTAGGGCGATCGCCCGGATACTCCTGGAATCCGTTGAAACCATATAATCCGTCAGCCGCCGGCTTTTCCGTGCAGCTTCGATCGAGTACTGAAGAAGCGGTTTACCGATCAGGCGCTTGATATTCTTGTGGGGAATCCCTTTGGACCCGCCTCGCGCCGGAATAATCGCAAGAATGATCGGGGAACGGCGAGCCGATGTCATCATCTTTTTTTAGCCCATAGGAAAAATGTCTGCCCCCACGATTCGCTGCAGGCCCACGGGTGAGGATTCTGGCGGGCTCTTTCGCGAAGGAGCCCATCATAGACTTCCGTCAATGCTTTTTCATAAGCGGGTGGTAAAAGTGTGAATGGAAACCGTGGAGAAGGCGATATGGCGGGAAACGGGTACACTCCGCAAGACTGAATGTGGCGCACCGGGAGCTTCCGGAGGTGCCGTTTGTAAAACTCGGAGCCGTAGGTCGTGCGAAAGAGCGTGTGTTTCTTGGGAAGACCCGCGCCCTCGGACGGCAGCCAGGTTTTAAGCAGGTTGTTGATGGGCTGGAAAAACGTCTGAACGCTTTTCTTCTTCGGGACGACATAGGCGATGAAAACGCCGCCGGGTTTGAGCACGCGCACTTGTTCGGAAAGGAGTTGGTGCATCGATCGGAAGTGCTCCAGGAGCCCGATGCTGATGACCACGTCGAAGGTGTTGTCCTGAAAAGGCATCTTCAGAGCGTTCCCGGCAACGAATTCGGCCCGGTTCAGGTGGTTGTTCTTCGCGTAAATTTCCTTGGCCGTTTCCAGAACTTCCGAAGAAAGGTCGAAGAGTGTGACGCGGTATCCGGCCTCCGCAAAGAAAGACGAGATCGATCCCCGGCCGCAACCGACTTCTAAAGATTTTCCCTTTTTGGGGATCCCGATGACCTCTCGAATGAAGGACCAATGCTGCTGGAAGGCCAGCTGGATCTGGGTCAGAGGTTTTCGTCTGGAAAAGTAATTGTTCTTGGTTTCGGCCCGGCCGACCCAGTTCGCCTTGAAGGCTCGGATATCGCCGTTCTGTCTCAAATTCATTCAACTCTCCTTCTACTTGGACTTGACGAAATGATTGTTGGCGCTGTTGATATGGGTTGAAAATCCCAAGTTGCTGTAGTGCAACCCCTCATGTTGCAGTACCTTGTGCGGAGCAAAGAGATGCCACGGGTCAAAGAAAATACCGGGTCTTCTCATTTTCTCTGCAAATTTAAGCAGATCGGCGTTCCGGTAGCGAAGGTGGTTCGTCATGATCACGACGCCGTCGGTCCCATCGAAGGCGTCCGCCACGTTCTTGACCGGCCGCACCCCGTGGGCCCGGATAATGGAAGAGGCAACGATCGGGTCATGCCCGATGAGCTGAATGCGATGACGCCGGAGGAAATCCACGACTTCCATCGTCGGCGAAAAGCGGATATCCGCTGTTTCCGGATGACCTTTGAAAGCAAACCCCAGTATCCCGATGCGCGCCTGCCGCGGCGGCCGGCCGATGGCCGACAAAAAGTTCAGCAGCCGGTCCGCGACATGGCGGGTCATCTTTTCGTTCACTTTTCGCCCGTGAAAAACGATATCCGGGTGATGCGGATGATTCCGGGTGCTGTAGAGCAAAATGAAAGGGTCCTTGGTCAGACAATAGCCGCCCACGCCCGGGCTTGGCGATGGAATATGGCTGCGCAGGTAGTCTTCATTGGCGGCGCGCACGACCTCGGCGGGATCGATATTGAACCCGTCGCAGATCAACGCGAGTTCATTGGCAAATCCAAAAAGAACGTCACGGAAGGTGTTATTGAATAATTTCACAAGCTCGGCGGACTCCAGCGTGCTGACGGGGATAATCTTGGAAACAACGGGTTTGAACAGTTCCGTGGTTTTGGTCAAGGAGGTCTGATCAAATCCGCCGATGATCTGGGGGATGAGCCGAAGTTCCTTGAGAGCGTTTCCCTCAACGACCCGTTCAGGCGTGAACGCGACATAAAAGTCCTCCCCGACCGTCAATCCGGAGGACTTCTCAATAATCGGAATCAGGAGGTTGCGGCTGGTCCCCACAGGCACGGTCGACCGGAGAATCACGAGGTCCCCCCGTTTGATGATCTTTCCGATCGATTGGGCCACGGTTTTGACGAATCCCAGGTCCGGCGATTTGGTGTCATTGGAGACGGGTGTCCCGACCGCCACGACGTATACATCGGCGGAGACATGGTCCGGTTCTTTGTAAATCGTGAGCCGTTTGCCCAGATGTTTCTTCAGGAGTTCTTTCAAGCCCTTCTCATGAAAATACGGCTGTCCTTTCAGGAGTTGACCGATTCCTCTTTTTCGAGGTTCGACGCCGATGACGTGATAGCCGCTTTCAGCAAAAATAACACTCATCGTCAGGCCGACGTAGCCAAGCCCGAAGATGCAAATAACGGGTTTGTGAGGCTTTGCGGGGCGGCCGGTTTGAGACGTCGTGGCGACGGTGTTCATGATTTCTCCTCAGGGATCCAATTATAGCGGGGGCGGCCTTCAATATGTGTGGCAAAACGTCCTCGGTAGTAGTCTCTGTTCAGGAGTTCCTCGTGCGTGAGCGCACGCGTTCTCTGCCCGATCAGGCGTGTGAATTCCGGAATGGAATCATGGGCTTCCCTGAGGCGATCGTCCGGTGAGAGCGCGGCAAATTCAGCCAATTTCTTCACGTGGGTGGGGCCGATCGATATCGGGCCATCCTTGGTTTGTTCGGCCGGGAGGATCGTAAAGTGGCGTTCAATATAATCCGCACCGAGTGCGAGCGCGGCTTTGGAGGCTTTGATCCCGTCGACGGAGACGCGGGTATGGTCGGACCACCCGACGGCCGCGCTGAACTGGCGCAAAAAATCGAGACGGGCCAGATGGCAGTTGTCGAAGGTATTGGGATAGCGGGTGACGCAATGAAAGAAAACAACGTGTTTCTCTTTCAGGAACTCGGCGGTTCGGGCAATTTCCTCATCGTGTGTGGCTCCCGTGGAAACAAAAAACGTGTCGAAATGCCGTTTGAGATCGGACAGCAGCGCGTAGCTTGCGCAATCGTAACTCGCGATCTTGACGAGACGTTTCGGCCAGGGGAGCGCCGCCACGGCGTCCACGGTCCCCCGTGTGAAGAGGGTCGTGAACGGAATCAATCCGCGGCGTTGGCATTCCTCAATAAACCACTGGTGGTCCTCCAGGCTCAGTTCAAGCGGTTTCAAGCGCTCGTATTCAAGCTGGTAAGGTCTTTTGATGGTTTCAACCAAACCCTGCGGCGTGGTTTTCCCTTCTTCGAAGCGTTCTCGCCGCGTCAAATCATTCGCCCAAATGGACTGAATTTTGGCGTAGGTCGCCCCGTTCTCGGCGGCGGCGTGAATCATTTCCTGAAGGAGGCTCCGGCTCCCCTTATGATTCTGGCAAAATTCGACGATGAGCTGACCCCTGTTCAGTTTTCTCTCCAATGACAGCGTACGATTTCCTGTGCAGCCAGGCGGCTGCCGTCCAGCGTTCCGAACCGTTTGGTGAGCTTGTCCGAAAGAGCCTGAATATTTTGCCTGAGACTCCCGAGGCCCTGCAACGTTTGTGCAAGGGAATCAGGCCGATACACCCGTCCGATGGCCAGTCGTTCAATGCAGCGGTTGTTGAAAAATATTTCCGGATCATCGTCCGCGTCGTAGGGCGGAACGATGAGAGGGACTCCGGCCAGAATGGAAGACCATAGAGCTCCCCACCCGGAGCGCGCGAGGTGGGCAACGATCTTCTTGTTGCGAAGGGCGGAAGGCGGCGCATACCGGGAGCCCGGGATGACGTCGGGGCGGTTTGAATAAATGGCCATTCCAAGTTGAGATAGCGACGGGTATAAACGGTCCAGCCTGTCAATTCCTGATGCGCTGACGTAGATTCCTTGCTGTTCGACGGGAAAGGGGTCCTCGGGAAGGAACGCGGTCAATGGAATGTCCACGTGATGGGAGGCGGTTGTCTTGGGCGCGTCGGAATCGTCCCAAAAGGGCCCGGGGTGCGTCATCAAGTGGAGGGCCGGCGCGTCCTCGACTCGGTCAAAAGCGCGTTGCGCTGAACGCAGCAGATCCGTCGGGATGTTGAACGTGCCGCTCGTTTCGATCGATGCCCGGCGCAAGATTTCAGAACGATGCGCAAATGTAACGCAGTAGCTGGGAGCCACATCAAACCGCACGAGCGGTGAGCGCTGAAGTTCCATGGTGATGGATGGCCCTTGAATGGCCGTTTTCTCTCCGTGCAGGTTTTCAAGAACGATGGGTCCGCCCAGATGCTTCCGGCACTGCGCTTCGACCGACGCGGTTCGCTCGCTCCACCCGCTCAAAAAGTCTCGGAACGGACCGCCCTGAAACAGGAGGGTGTTCAGGAGACGGCCGAGATCGGCATCCAGAAAGATGAGGCGGCTGGTCTCTTGGTTCTCGGGAGTTGCGAAAGCCTGGCGCATAATCTCGCGCTGCTTTTCGCCATACAGCCAGGGGACGATGATTCCCAGGGCCGGGCGATTCCAGGTGGAAAGGGTGCGGTTGAGCGCGACCGCGATTTCCGTGAGCCTCAAAAAAGGGCCATAACCATAGGAAATGTTCTCAATAATGTAATTCACGGATAGTCCCTTTTAACCTCCGCGGTGAAGTTCCCAGTATTGGTCCTGGCGCGAGAGTAGATCGGCGTGCGAACCTTGCTCCAGGATTCGTCCATCCTGCAGGAGCAGGATATGGTCGGCGTGTTCGACGGCTGCCAGGCGGTGGGTCACAATCAGGGTCGTATGCCCCTGGGAGAGGGCTTGAATGGCCTGCTGTACGGCCCGTTCCGAGATAGGGTCGAGGGAACTGGTCGCCTCATCAAAGATATAGATCTCAGGTTTTCGGATGACGGCGCGGGCAATCGCGATACGCTGCTGCTGGCCTCCCGACAGTTTCATGCCGCGTTCTCCCACAACGGTCCGGTACCCCTCAGGGAAGCTCGTGATGAATTCATGGGCGTTGGCGATCCGAGCGGCTTCTTCGATATCCGCCAGGTTGAAACGCGGATCATCGAATCCGATGTTTTCAGCGATCGTCGCGTGAAAAATAAAGCTGTCCTGGCTCACAAATCCGATCCGACTGCGCCAGCTGGTCAAATCGAACTCAGCCAAGTCAGCGCGGTCCACCCAGATGCGTCCGCTGAACGGCCTGTAAAAACCCAGGAGCAGGTTAATAATGGTTGTTTTTCCCTGTCCGGATTTGCCCACCAGGGCCGTCACCTTGTTCTTTTCGAGTGTAAAACTGAGCGAATCCAATAGCATCCCGCGATCCTTGTGTTTGAAGGCGACCTGCTCAAAACGGATCGCCTCCTTCAGCGTGGTGAAGCGCGTTGTGCCGGCGACCGTGACCGCCGGCGGCTGTTGAAGGACTCCATGGACGATCTCCAGATCGGGCAGGCTGGAAATGATCAGGACCCCGGCATTCCCGATGTTCGACAGGTGAGGGACCATGCGGAAAAAAGCCGCCAGGAAAATGCCAAGCGTCGGCAGAAAGGACGGCAGGTTCGCTCCAAATCGGACGCTTGCCAGAGAAATCAGGGCGGTGACCAGGACCACGGCAAACAAATCCATAAAGTAGCGCGGGTATTCCAGCAATCGATTGGTCCGCGCGTAAAGGTCGCTGATCTGTTCGCTGAGCGTGTCATTCGACCGGATCCAGCGGCCCACCGCATTGGCCACCGTAATCTGTTTAAAGCCGCTGACGAATTCGTTCAGCGTGATGTTCGCATCGCTGCTGACCGCGCCCATTTGTTTTCCGGTGGCATACGCGTGCCGTCGAGTCGACTTGGAAATCAGGAAATAAAAGCCAGCCGCCGTAAAAGTCAAACCGAAGGTCAATTTCCACTGAACCGACAGCAGCAGGAGGAAGATCCCCAGGGACGTCACGACGGAAGCGCTCAGGTTTGGAACGCGCATCAGGGTGCCCGCCACCTTATTGGGGGATATGCCGAGAATATAAACGAGCCGGCCTTGCTTCTGGCTGAGTAACGAGTCCAGCTCAGACCCGGCATAGAAGTTAAAAATGCGCTTTCGAAGATCCGCCATGATACGGCCGCTGGTTGAGGTGACGACATATTGCTGAATGAGCTGCGTTCCGAACCGAACGAGCGCAACCACCAGCAGCATCATGCAGGAGGCCAGGAGAATGTTGTGTGTGGGAAGCCAGGACAGAATTCTTTCAAGAGCCGATTGGATCCGGCTTCCGGTGGCGATAGGACCGGTGCCGGCCAGGACGGAAAGAATGGGCATCAGAAGCGCCAGCGTGAAGTACTCCGTTGCCGCCACCAGCACGTTCAACGCGGAAATCACGGTATAGCGCTGCCAGTAGGGGCGCATGAAGTACCAGATTTGCCGAAAGGTTTTATGCATGGGAGTGGCTCGCACCTTGTGGAAGGAGGGCTTGGATCTCCGCCAACAGGCGGTCCGCATAGGGCCCCGGACCACGGAATACGATCGGGGCGATGTCTTGGCGAAGTTGCTCGCCGATAGCCGGTTGTTCAGCCAGTTCAAGCAGATGCTGGACATCCCGAACAAACGCCTGACGGGAATGAGACGTCAGGATCGCCTGCGTTTTGCGAAGGTAGCGGAAGTGTTCGCATTCGTAAATCTGTTCCAATGGAAATTCTGTCTTGCCGATGGAGAAGGCAATCGCCAGGGCCGGTTTCCCCATGACTGCGGATTCGATGAGGAAGGTAGACAGCGGCGAAATCACGCAGTGCGCGCTGGCCATCAGCGCGGGATAATAGTCAAGTCCCGGCACAAAATGATCCGGCCGGCGGCCGAGCCCAAGACGGTCGACACGTTCATGCCCTTCGCGGATCTGTGCATCCATGGTAATGAAACGAAAATGCCGGTCCGAAAAGCGGGTCTCCAGTTGCGAGTCATGCCCCCAGGGGTGCGGCCTGTAAATTACATGATAGCCGCTCATGGTACCCTGGCCCATGGCCCGGTCAAGTTCACCCAATAAGTCGAGTTCAGCGACATCTCTTGAGCACCCGGCGAAAATGATTATTTTACGATCGGCAGGGATCGCATGAATGGCACGAATGTGGCTAATTTTTTCGGGAGGAACGGTGTTGCGGTAAACCTCAAAATGAGGCACGCCCAACACTCGGATCCGCGCGGGTTCAATATGCTGGATCCGCGCGGCATGTTCCCGGGATTCCTCCCCCCATACGGCCAGAATGTCCGGATGATCCGTCATGGTTCCCTTGGTGCTGAGGTTGTCCCAGCCATTAATCAGCATAAAGGTCTGGATTTTTCTTTCCCGGCAAGCGGCGAGGACATCCAACGCCATCAGATCCGTTCCCTGGGAAGGGAATACCACCATCACGGGCCGGGTCTTGTCTAAGAGGTTATCGACAGACCGGTTGCGCCCGATGAGCCTTTCGATGACGAACAAGGTGAGCTGGAATAACCCCGGCAGAGCCAGGATTTGGTACAGGGTGCGCCGTTTGCGGCCGCTGATATCCACGTTGAATTTCAACGGATACGACGTGGACCGTTTACGATGGGCCCACATCGTCAAATACATCCGGAAGGTATTCCATTGGCTTCGTTTTGGATCGGCGGAAATAAAACCGGCAAACGGGAATTGGGACGTTAATAAGGAAGGGTCCATGCCCTGGGCTAAAGCCACGGAGCAGGAATACGGATCGGCCAGCCTGTTCAAGGCGCCGGATTCCAGAAAATTCCGGACATAGAGACGACTGGAGAGGACAATAAGCAAGTTAAACGGCGAGGTTTGCGCCTGGGCTGAACCGCTTTTCGTTTGATCGTCAGCTACTGCGTACGGCATCAATTAGGTCTCCGATTGAATCAGATTTGGCTCATCGATTGATGGATGTTCACTTATTGAACAATATGTTGCTCTCGTGATCAATATAATAAAATCGATACAAATCGTCACAATTGGATGATCGAGGAGATGTGGATTCAGCGCTTGAAAAGAGTTACTATCTGGGCGTTTGCGGGATGCTTCAGTGCAAATGAGAGGGTTTCATAAATATCCGGCTAACCGCCCGCTCTTCTGGCGTAATTTTGACGGACCCGCCCAACATCGCTTAGTGGAATTTTCTGCTTCTTCTTAGCGTTTCCTGACTTTTTACAGAGACGACCACGGCAGTGCTGTGATCTTGGGATGCAGTTGCAGTGGACGGGGGCACCGGCAAACGATGTAGCCTTGTGGAGACTGGTCCCTGTTTTCATCGATGAAACTTAAGAGATGCCGCGCGTCCTGTATCGTCGGACGTTCCGTCCACTTGGCTTCGACCGGGATGAGCCGGTTTCGATAGTCCACCAGGAAATCTACCTCGGCGCCGTCTTTTGTTCGTTGATGAAACAAACAGCCTTCCCCCAGATACTGAAGGCGTTTCCAAAGCTCTATCCCAACCCACTGCTCAAAAATTCCGCCGGGACTGGCTAATACGACTTCCGGCGAAGGCGACAGTCCGGCGGCAGCATGGCGGACACCCAGATCGAAAAAGAGGAATTTAGGGGTGGAAAGCAGATTTTTGCGGGGACTTTTTGAATACGCCGGAAGGCGGAAGCCGACGAACATGTCTTCTAGCAATTGATAATGCGCCTTCACGGTCGGCTGGGAAACGCCGGATTCCTGGGAAATGTGGGCAAAATTCAGAAGATGTCCGGATTCTGCCGCCGCCAGCTTTAAAAAACGGACAAAAGCTCCCCAATCTTTAATTGACGCTTCACGGCGTATTTCTTCCTCCAGATGAACAAACGCGTAGGTTTTTAGAAGGTCCGGACGGTTTTCTTCATTCGCCGTGACAATTCCGGGGAGTTCTCCGTAAGCCAATCGGGTCATCAAATCGGCGGCTGGGAATGGTTTTTCAGGCGCGGAGTCCCTTATCCATGGAAATGGCAAAATAATGCCCGTATGTCCGGTGTCTGCGGCCGGACGTTCCGGAAGGATCAATGGATAGAGGTGATGCGCCAAGCTGCGGCCAGGCAGGAGATTCGTCCCGTTGCTTCGCAGTTTGCGGGCCGAACTGCCGCACAGAATAAACCGCCACCGCGTTTTTTCTTCATCGTAAAGATATTGCACCGCATCAAAGATGGACGGGACCGATTGGGCTTCGTCTACAAATACAAAACGCGTCAGGGATTCACGCGGCAGGGCACGGCAAATCTGAATGAACTCTTCCGGATTGGAAAGGTGGCGGGAACGTTCCCGTGGATCGGCCAGATTGATTTGAATGGCATCCGGTGGAAGAATGGATTTGATGAGTGTGGATTTCCCCGTTTGTCGAGCCCCGAATAAAAGGTGGACATACGGGCGATTCAGCTTATCCTGTAAGGATGTTTGAGACCAACGGCTAAAGAGCACTTTGGAATCCTCGTCTGTTTATAAACTACACCTTATTATCTGAAAAATCAACCTGAAAAGAGCTCCTTCATGCGGCTTTTATGGCTAGGAGCTGTTGAAGAACCGCTTGTTGCAGCTCATCTTCTTTCAGGAGGCGATTGACCTGTTCCGCTTCCCGCGGTTCGTTGATGCCCGGATAACCTCTCGATAAGAGAATTCCTCTAAGATCATGATCGTGTTCAATGATCCGGTTTTGATCGATGGATTCCAGCGTTTCAGCAGCGGTTCGTGGAAGCTGACAGAAGGTGGTCAGAAAATCCCGGCGGAAGGCGACCAGCCCGAGGATGATGTGGACCGGGTCAAACCCTTGATTCTTAAAAGGAAGGCGTGAAAAATCGCGTGAACAATAGAGAATACGATTCCCGCAAGAGGCGATGCATTTAACAATCGAACGGTCTGCGAGTTCTTTTGCGGAAGCGATCGGCGCGATGGCATTCCACGCAGGGGCATCAGGGGCGGCTGCGATCGTTTGCGTGATCGTCCGGAGATCTTCAGGCAGTACGAGGACCTCGTCCCCCTGGACATTCACGACGTGGGTGCACGAAAGATGGGACACCGCTTCCGCGACCCGGTCTGTTGCGCCTGGGTGCGATGCTTTCGTCATGATGACGCGCCCGCCGAATCCTTCAATGGCTTGCTGAATCTCCGCATCGCAAGTGGCCACAACGACATCCGAAAATGTTCCGGACATCAGGGCGCGGCGCCGCACATGCTCAACCATCGGGAGGCCGGCGATTTCGAGAAGGGGTTTCCCTGGAAAGCGGCTGGAACCCATGCGTGCGGGAATAACAGCGGCAATCTTTGTGGATGTCATTGCGGCAAGGTTCCGCAGTCGACATTAATGCATTGGCCTGTAATCCCAGATGCTTCCGGACCGGCCAGGAACCCAACCAGCTGTGCGACTTCCCGCGCGGTCGGAAGACGGCGGAGCGCCGTCTGCGTTCGGGCGAAATTGGACAGGTATTGCGCGACATCCTTTCCGGCGGCCGGGGAATCCGGATCGTTTAAGGAGCCGATGATGTAGGGTGTGCGGATGTAAACCGGGCAAACGGCATTCACGCGGATTCCGCGCGGACCGAGTTCTTTGGCCAGGGATTGGGTCATTCCGTTGACGGCAAACTTGCTCGCGCAATAGGCGCTGTTGTTGGAACTTCCGCGTTTTCCCGCGAGGCTTGAAAGATTGACGATGCTCCCCCCTCGGCGCATCGCCGCCGCGGCCGCCTGGCAGCCCCAGAGCGTGCCCAGCACGTTCGTTTCGAGCATGTCGCGGATGAAGGGCTCGTCAATCGCCCGAAGGGGCTTCCAAAGTGAAATCCCTGCGACATTAATGAACGCATCGAGGCGCCCGAACCGTTTCACGGTCTCCTGAACGAATTCGCGGACGCCCTCGCGTTCGCGAACGTCGAGCGGCCAGGATATCCATCCTCGTCTCGACGCGCTCTTTCGCGCTCGGCGCGAAGCCACGGCAACGGCGTATCCTCTTTTGTGAAACAATGCGGCTATTTCGCGCCCGATGCCTCCGGTGCCGCCCGTGATGCCCACAACGTGTTGGTTGAATTTCGCCATATTCAAAATATGAAGTAATGATATCATAAGTGATCCATGATGGTTACCGACGACGTATCAGGCCAACTGGCGTACGCGCCGGCGCCGGATTTCCCCCGGTGTCCTGCCTGCGGCCATCCGTTTGAGTTCGATCCAGGGCAAACGATTCCTTATCGAACGGGCGGGACTCCTCCGGCGGGAGTCCATCTGCCGTCCCATGTGGCGTTTTGCCGAAGCTGCGGGTTGGGCGCGGCGCTCCCTCCCTTTTCCGAGGCGGACGAGGCGGTTATTTACAAACAGGGGCAATTCTGGCAAAACGCTTTGCCGCCGGAACCGCGGCAAGACCTGCGGAAACTGTCGTTGGCTCTGGCTCTGGCCGAAAGCCGATGGCGGTTCATCAAACAGCATTGGTCAGGGAAATCCGCCGGCTCGGGCTTGCGCCTGCTGGACATCGGCTCGGGACAGGGAGCCATGGGCCTGGTAGCCGCGAAGGACAGGACCACTCCTCTCTCGGAATACGTTGCGGTCGAACCGGATGGCGGAATGCGTGCGGAACTCAGTGGGTTTTGGCAGCGTGAAGGCCTTCAGGTCCCGCTGCGGCAGACCGCCTCGCTGGAGGAGTTGGGACCGGCCGCCGGGCGTTTCGACATCGTTGTTTTGTCCCATGTGCTGGAGCATCTGCGGTCTCCAGGAGAACTGCTGAAGCAAGTCAGTCCCTATCTGCGCGACTCCGGTGCGCTTTTTATCGAAGTTCCCCACCAGGACTATCTTTTCAAACGCGACATCTTCCCTCACCTGCTCTTCTTTTCTCACGGCAGCCTGAAGGCCCTGCTCCTGCAGGGTGGTTGGGATATTCAATCCATCGAATCCTATGGCAGGGATCAAGCGAAGACGCCGTTCCGTCGCGATTCGTCGATCGTCTTACGAATCGTGATCCGCTTGATGGGAAAGCTGGAGCGCCATATTCCTTCCGGTCTTCAGCGCGCCGGTTACCGGTGGGCCTTTGGAATTGATCGGAAAAACCCCAAAGGAACCTGGCTTCGGGCCCTCTCCAGCCCAAAAAAACAATAATGCAAAAAAGGATAACCGAGTCCGTTAAAAGAAGCAGCAGCGGAACCCTCTTCGGGATGCTGGTGTTTGCCGGCAGTTTCCTTTTCCGAATCATGGTTTATCTCCGCTATGTGGCCGACCACCCCGGTCTTCCCTTCGCCCCGAATGCATTTCCCGGTGTACTGGCCAGCCACTTCCGAGAGTATGTTCTCTTCAATGACTGTATTCCCCCTCTGACCTACGTCATCCAAAAGGTCCTCCTGTCCGCGGCCGGTTTGAGGGTCGCCGGACAGTATCATGTGCATTTGCTTTATCTTTTTCTGGCGGACTCGATTGCCGTTACGCTTCTCTATCGAGTGATGGATAAGGTGTCCGTGAATCGCTGGGTGGCTCTTGCTCTTGCCCTCGCGTACTCGTTTGCGCTCATCGTCTTCGAGTTATGGTATGCCGGCCTCATGGGTCACTATGATGTTTACACGACCTTTTTTAACTGCTTGTTTATCTTCTGCCTAGCGTCCTGGATTGAGGCTAGAACCTGGACCGCCACTCTTGGATTCAGTGCGGCTTGCGGGTTGCTGATGCTTCAGCTGAATGTGACCAGTTACAGTGTGCCGGTTCTTCTGATGGTTCAGGCGGCCTGGCTGTTGTTTCGGCGCGAGTTTCGGCAGGCGCGTCTTTTCCAATGGCTAACGATCACCGGTTGCGTCATGCTTCTCGTCGGTGTTTTATCTCTCCGGGCATTCCGTCGAACCGGTTCTTTTTCAGTGAGCCCCAAGGGCGGGGCCGCGTCCATGATGTTTGTTCAGCGCGCTCTCGGGTGGAGTGATTTCTACGAAAACAATCCTCCGGCCCTACCGGTCATTCAGAAATTCCTCATGGACTCCGGTGCTCCGGATTGGTATCGGTGGTGTTACGACCATGCGATTCCGCCCACGGGACCCGATGGGAAACCATCCAATGGCTGGACGTTTCTTTCCCATGCTTTTGGCATCTGCATGCCTTGGTCCTCGGCGCACGGAGTGGCGGACCGCCCCTGGCCGTTTGATTTTGGCCCCTTGGCGAGCAGGCTGGACCGCTTTGGCCAGCCCCGCTTGGCGGCCATCATCCGGAAAGATCAAGAAGACTCTTATGCACGCCAATATCTTTTTCAGGGTTATTCCCCGGAGCTGTCTCCTCGATGGATTGGGGTTTACGCGGGCGAGTCTCTCCGGCTGACCCGCGCGCTGTTCATGTCGAGACCCCTTCTCTATCTTCGAACGATGAAGGCTGTGCATGAAGAATATGCCACCGGCGGCCCTGAGTTCTTGCACGGTCTCCGCCCAGAAAATGCGGATGCGTATTTTCTTCATCGTTACGTTGAGATTCTCTCCCACAATTTCTTCCCGTGGCTGATGAAAACCGCGTATTCGGTTTTTCTTTGGGGAGGGTTATTGATAATCATCCGTTGGTGGCGGTGGAGGGAGGAAGCTGCAACGAATGTTTATGGGATTCTTGTGGTCCAGGTTGTGTTTTTCTCTGTGGTGTTCAGCGGCCTCGTGACAGTTGAAAACCCGCGTTACTTCATGTTTTCCATTCCAGCTCTGCTCGTGATGCTCGGACTGGTGTTGCAGACGTCGGTCGTTCTATTCGTCGAATTCTTCCGATATATCCTTCAACTGCGGCGGGCGCGCGCCTAGATCGTCATGGCGGTGAATCCACCGTCTACCGCGACGAGGGAGCCGGTCACGAAGCTGGCGGCGTCGGACGCGAGCCAAAGCGTGGCGCCAATCAGTTCTTCCGGCTTGCCAAAGCGTCCCATCGGTGTGTGCCCCAGGATGCTCTTTTTCCGGTCCGCATCGATAAAATGCTTCATGCTCCACTGCGTCGGGAAAAATCCCGGCCGCAGGGCATTGACGCGCACGCCCTGGGTGGCCCACTCCCGCGCGAGGTTCTGGGTGAGGTTCGCGATGCCGGCTTTGGCGATCGAGTAGATGAACGCTTTGGACAGCGGCGGTCCGGAAGAGGCGGAAGCAAAGTTGATAATGCTTCCGCTTTTCTGTTTGAGCATCGCGGCGCCGAACACCTGGGAAGCGTACAACGTGGCGTAGAGGTGGCTCTGGAGGATGCGATCCATTTCATCGGTCTGGATATCGAGGAACGGCGTGGGCGCGTTCACGCCGGCCCCGTTTAATAGGACATCCACGCGTTTATATTTCTTGAGGATCTCGGCGCAACAGCGATCCAGGTCCGCTTTGGATGTGGCGTCGCATTTCCAATACGTCATCGGATAATTGGACCGGTCTTTATCCGGCGCCTCAGGCCTGTCGAGGACGCAGACCTTCATGCCGGATTCGGCCATGGCGCGTCCGAGCGTCGAGCAGAGGTGGCCGGCCCCCCCGATCACGACGACGACTTTGTTTTTCAGATTGAAACGTTGATCGATGGTTTTCATGGGTGTGGGAGCTCCAGCGTTCGGTAATTATCCAGATAACAAACAGCGCCGTCCTGAATCTGGGGATTAGCCACCGCGACAAACGTCCAGCCCGCCTGGCGGGCGGCGGCGGCGTCTTCAGGGGTGTCTCCGAAAAACAATAAATTCTCTGGTTGAAGGCGCTGCGTCTCCCGGTACTGGCGGAGCCACTCCGCCTTATTGACCGGTGCGCCTTGAATGCCCGCAAAGAAGGAAGTCATTCCGCGGGCCTTCAGAATGTCCATCAAAATCGGATGCGGCGTGCTCGATAAAAGAAGAACCGGGCAGGAGCGGAGCGATTTCAGAAAATCCATCGCACCGGGGATTTCGGGGGTTTCAATCACTTGCCGCGTGGTGGCGTCTTCATAACGTTTGTGAAGCTCCCGGGACCGCTCTTCCGTATAGGGTTGCTTCAGGATTTTCTCGACGACGTACTGGAACTTCTCCCATCGCGGGGTGTGATTGAAGCGGGAGCAGTAGTCCCGGATCGCTTCGGCGTGTTCGGAATACTCGGAAAAGCAGATGTCGAAAGCCCCCCGCTTGATTGGGTTGGAATCGACGAGGGTTCCGTCGAAATCAAACGCCAGGGCCTTGCAGCCCCGGATTTTTTCCGACAAAACAGAGACGGGGGTGGTCACGGCCATCGGTTCTTCCGGCGTCGCGAGCCGGGGATCAATTTCCCCATCCGCTCGGCCCATTTCCACAGGAGAAACACGTCAGAGGACAGGACCAGGAAGGTGAATCCCTGGGCGAAAGCTCGACGGATATTGGCGGCATCCGGATCGACGATCTGCGTTCCACAAGATAAGCCGTGGCGCCGGCAGGCCTCGATGACTTTTTGGCAGGCCGCCCTGACTTTCGGATGATCCAGCTGGCCCGGAACGCCCAAGGACCCCGACATGTCATAGGGACCCGTCATGACACCGTCGACATGCTCGCAATCCAGAAGTTGATCAATGACCTCAACGGCCTCAATGGACTCGATCTGGATAATAAAGGGCGACCGTTTGTTCCAGTTGCGGGTATAAGAGTCGAAATCAAATCCGTAGCCCTGGGCGCGGGCGACGCCGAAACTTCGCTGGCCGACGGGAGAGTATTTCATCCATCGAACCAGGTCGTCGCGCTGGCGGACGGTGTTGACCATGGGAACGATCATGCCGTCGGCGCCGGAATCGAGCAAGCGCTTGATCTGTTCGGCGTTATGGGACGAGACCCTGGGAAGGCAGGGGATTTGGCGCGCCTGGCAGGCCGCGATAATCCGCTGGGACTGCTCCTGGGAAATGGTGCTGTGCTCCAGATCGATCCCGATGAAGTCGAAAGGAGCGCGGGTGAAAATCTCCGTGATGGAGGGATGCCCGATAGACGTCCACGCGCCGAAAAGGCGCTCTCTCTTGCGCAGTCTCTGACGGAGTTCTGGGATCATGGGCGGGCCAACTTTTCTCCGTCGCGTAGGAACATCTGGACGGTTTCTTTGCTATAGGGATGGACGATCATTCCTTCAATGAGGTTGGGTGTGGCGGTCACGATGTCCGCTCCGGCCTCGAACCATTCGACAATATTGAGCACTTCCCGGGTCGACCCGACGATGATCTTGGCCGGGCTGCCGAACGCGTCCAGAAGGGCGCGCAGCCGGGCCACCTCTTCGCAGGAATTGTACCCCATGTTGTTGACCCGTCCGCCGAAGATCGAAACGTAGGTTGCTCCGGCCTGGGCGGCGAGGAGGCATTGCTGGGCGCTCATCATGGCGGTCACGTTGACCCGGATGTTGTGCCGGGTCTCCAGCTCATGAACGAGGCGCAAATTTTCAAGCTCTCCATTGGGGCCGTGGATCGTGATCTTGACGTTGATGTTTTTTGCCCAGCCGGCGAAGAGCTTGGCCTGCCGGAGCATCTCAGCCGGTTCATTCGATGTCACCTCAACCGAAAGCGGCAGGGGATCAATCAGTTTGGCAATTTCCCTCGACTGTTTCTCGATTCCTGCCCAACCCCCGGTAATGCCGTCTTTGACCAGAATGGTCGGATTTGTTGTCACGCCCCGGACGATCCCCATCGAAAGATACTTTGTAATTTCATCGAGGCGTCCGGTGTCCAGAAAAAGGCCCGTCAGTTTGGTTCCCATGGTTTGAAAATTCCCCTTTCGTCGAATTACGGCACCGGCAGCCGCCGGGCCAGCCGTTCGTGCGCCTCCGCGCGGAGGTGCACTTGGTCCAGAAAATCACTTTCAGTCACCCAGGACTGGAGATCCATCAAGGTCATCCCGCGGGAGGCCGTCCCCGCTTCCAGCTCCCGGACAAAACGCTCCGACGCCTCATACCAGCCCATGCCGCATTTAGCCTTCGTCCGGGTGTCATAATAATTTGTGATGGCTCGGAAGGTCGAATCCTCGGGTGCGCGGCGCAAAAAAGGTTGAAGAAGGACTAAAAGACCGATCCCGCGGGCTGACGAGAGATCGCGCATGGCGGAAAGGTAGCGAAGCATGTGCGCCGCCAGAGCCGTTACGTCCCCTTTGGACGAGGTTGCCGCAGGACTCTTGTCCAGAAGGGAGCCTAGCCAGCGGAACCATCTCGGGGTCCCGGAGTATTGGACGTCCATCTGGAAAGACCCTTCCACCCGTCCCCCGGTTGTCGCCCAAAACAGCAGATCCGCATACCCGCACCAGACGATCATTTTTTTCAGCCGCGGCAGGGTGTCGAGAAGCGCGGGAAGCTGAACATAATGCTGATCAACCCTGTAGGCGCGGACAGAAGCGTCGGCAATCGCCGCTCCGGAAGCTTGCTCCCAGAACTTCGAGAGCCGGGCGTCATCACCAGAGGCGCCCACTCCGAAGGTGACGGAATCTCCCAGGAGAAGCGCGGTCTCGCTGCCCCGGAAATCAACCCCCCGGTAGCCGAGCCGGTTGATGGTCACATGCGCCAGCGACTGGTTGGGCCTTAAGCGGTAGCGTCCCAGGGCATCCCGGACATAGATGAGCCGTTCGTAGTACTCGTCGGCATAGGGAATCCGGGACCGGGAGAGTGTTTCAATGCTCGAACTCATTTGACGGTTGCCGCTGTCGTGGTTTCCCATTTATTGCCCTGGATCATGAGCCGTGGGTCGGAAACCAGAGCATGCCAGATGACGGCTTGAAACGCTTCGGAGTGAGGTGTGACGCTCGACGGGTTCACCGTCGGGACGATCACGACGATCGTGCCGTGTTTCTGGGTATAGCCGCCGTCTCGTCCGACAATTCCAAGGATATCCATTCCTCGCGCCCGGGCTTCGTCAACGGCGGCCACCAGGTTCGCGCTGATATTTTTCTCGCGGTTTCCGCCGCCGACGGAGAAAATGAGAAGCGCGTCCTTTGATTTCGCATGGCTGACACGAAGCCAAGCCGCGAACACCGTGTCCCAGCCTTCATCATTGGTGCGCGCGGTCAGTTCCGCCACATTGTCAGTGGGAGCGTACGCTTCAATGCCGGCCAGTTTGCGGAAATCGTTCACGGCGTGGCCGCAATTCCCGGCGCTCCCGCCCACGCCGCACAGGAAAAGACGTCCCCCGTCCTGACGCAGGCGGACAAGCCTTTCCACCAACCGGTCCATCGGGCGCTGGTCCAAAAGTCCTGCGATCTGGGCGACTTCCTTAAAATAACGCTGGAGATGTTCGGACACTAGATTTTCCTCCCGACGATCCGTGCGAAGGAGCTCAGTCCACGCTCCTGCAGGAAGGATTGAAATGCGCGCCGGGTCTCTTCGTCGCTCGACAAGAGCCGGTGCTCAAAATCAGAGAGCCGGATCTCCGGATCATGCCGCATATGTGCTTGGACGATTTCTAAATCAAGCACGCCCGGAGTGCTGACTTCGATGAGTTTGAAGCCCGCCTCCTTCAGGAACGTTTCCAGTCCCTGGAGGCTAAAACAATTCGCGCGATCCGGCGGACAGAGGTAGAGATTGTTCAAACCCAGCACGCAGAGATCGAATCCGGAACTGACCAGGGCCGTCAGAAAAAGAAGGCCGTCGGGTTCCAGGCGGTTGCGGACGGCCGCGAGCAAGGCGCCCGGGTCATCCACCCGGTCCAGAGACTCCAGCAGAACGGCCGCATGAAACGGGTCCGCCGCGGCGGGGCCGGTCTGCCGGCAGAGGTCCATCTCATTGACCGTCGTCACACTTCGGAAAAACCCGCTCTGGTTCAGCAGCGAGGAAAAATCACTCGGCGGCGTCGTGACTTCCAGGATATTCGGCTGACGGATTTCCTGAAGACGAAGGGTCGTCTGGATCCAATCAAGCTTTGGTGCGTACACGTTTTCGGTCCGTGATCCGGACACGGCCGCGTGGAACCCTTTGGGCGCGTGACGGTAACGCGTTGTTTCGGCCAAAAGGCCGGGCCAGCTTTCCGGCGAAGGCAGGTCCATCAGGAACAGTCCTCCGGTCTTCGGGCAGCGGCCGTAATGGAAACCTCCCACCGATCCTATGGGAACGAGCGGCGCTCCGTTGATCGGAGATTGCGTGCGCTGATTTTTTCCTTTGGCGCGGGCGCGCTGCAGCGCCTCGAAACAAAAGGTCCTGTAACCCAGCAACCCTTCGAGGGGTTTAACGGAAGAGAGTGGATAGGCGATGGTTGTTTGAATCGATCTCATGATGTCACCTTGGTTGCCTTTCGTTGGCCGCGGCGCTGGTAGACGTTCTGGATGAGTTCCATCACGTGCCGGGCCTCGGCCAGCGTGCCGTGCGCGGGGGTGCGAGTCTCGACGGCGGCCGCCAAAAATTCAGAGACTTCTTTTTCCCATGAATCATCCCGGTCAAAATGAATGATTTCCTCGCGGGGGTTGCCGAGCGCCAGGGCTTCGTCCTCGAATTGGCGTTTGCCGATGACCAGCATCTCCCGGCCGTAACTGCCGCTCTGTGACAGAAAGCCGCTCGCCACCAGGTAACCCTTTTCACATCCGATCTCGAAACGGAAGGTGTGCTTCCAGAGGGTCGCCGACGAATGCAGAAAGGCGGGAACATCGTCGCGTGAACGCAGCAGCACGAAGGCGTTGTCTTCAACGCCGCATCGCCAGAACGAATCGGTCAACACCGCGTCCACGAAGGTCAGGGGGCCGAGAAAGGTCTGGAAAATGTCCAGCATATGGATGCCCTGATCCAGAAGAATCCCGCCGCCGGAAATCTCCTTCTGGTTGCGCCAGCTTTCCCGGTACCGCGCCCCGCCGGATTTGCCGTAGGTCCCCTTCATATAGAGCACCTTGCCGAGGCCGCCTTCTCCGATCAGCGTGCGCGCGGCCTGGACAGACGGATGAAGCCGGTGATTAAAACCGAACATCAGGAGATGATCGGGAACGGCATGAGCCGCTTCTTCGATACGGCAGAATTCCTCAAAATTGCGTCCCGGCGGCTTTTCGCAGAAAACCCGCCGGCAATTCTTCAGCGCCTGGACGCACAGATCGGACGTCACATTATTGGGCGTGCAGATGAATGCCGCGTCAATGGTGCTCCATGGGATAGGTGCGTCTGCTGGCAGCAGATCCTTCCCCAGGTTTGTTTTGGACCGATCCAGGTAAGGGTCCCAGACCTTCACCGATTCCACCTGCGGATGCTGCCGCAGAACCTGGTAGCGGATCTTGCCCATATAGCCGTAACCAAAAATGATGCACTTCATGAGGGAACTCTTTCAGAAAGCCCCGCGGCTTCCAGCATTCGATCAATCGTTGAATCGTCTACAGGCATCGTGTATCGTGCCACGTAGTCAGCGGCTTCGCGCCATTGGGCCTGACGGTCCTCGGGAGCCAGACCCTCGTCCTGCTTGAGGAGCTCCGCCAGCGCTTCGGGTGTTACGCAATGCTCGCGCCAAGATTGTAAATCATACAGGGGATCGGTATCTATCATTCCCGGTACGCTCAGACAAACAGGGCGCAGGCCTTCAAAAATAGCGTAGAGAACGGTCGAAGAACCCCGGTATAGGATGCAGGAACTCCGCCGGAAATCCGCTGAGATATCCTTTTCTTGAGTGACGGCAATATTGGGTAGACGCAGAAAATCCTCAGGCAGTTCAGGCAGCACATGCTTGAGCGGCATGGCTGGATGCGTGCGGATCACGAATGTTGCCCAGGGAATGGATCGGGCGGCGCGGTAGGTGAATCCAAAGAGCGCTTTCATCTCAGGCAGCATGCCTTCCGGCGTGACCAGGATGCGCCGCCGTGCCGGAGAGGCCGGTTCCGAAGACTGACCTTTTTGAAATCGAAAACTACCCAAGCGGACCAGCCGGCAGCCGTGCGGTTCGTGCGATGGGCGTAGCAGGTCCAGAGGGACATCCCCGATACCGAGCACAAGGTCCGGGAGGGACCGTTCCGGGGAGTCGATGTACGGCTGCGTCATGGCCAGGGATTCCTGAAAAAGGACTGTGTGCTGGTATCCGGCTGTGCAGGTAGACGAGAATCCGCTCTTGGCGCCTGCCCAGGCGCATTTTTCCCATGCATGGCCTTCGTACAAAGTCAGAAAGGCTTTGGGTTTCCACTGACGGCAGGCTGTCTGAGCGATGCTGAAAAATAAGGCGTCCCGCAGGGTCTGAGGAGCCAGAACATCCCGTGCCGCTAGGACTAGGGCACGGCGCAGGACCGGATCGGCAGCGCGCAGCGCCGGGCGCCACAGTTTCCAGGCAGCGATCAATTGGCGGAAAAACATATGCCATGGATCCCAGACGCGAAGAAGACACAGCTCCGGCAGCCTGAAAGGGAATGCCGTCGAGGTGTAGGCTTTTCCAAACGAAAGAGAGTCCAGAATCCCGGCATTGCCGCAGAGCATCAGCATGGAAATGCCGCGCTGCCGTAGTCTGGCCTGGAGGTCTCCGAAGTAGAAGTCGATTTCCTTCTTCGCCAGATCAAACGAAAATCCCCAGGTTTTGGCGATCACGGGAAAGGACTGTTTCGCCAGCGCGTGCCGTTCTTTCCGGAAAGCCCATCGAATACGGCAGATCCTCCAGGTGAGAGCCATGGCGTAGAGCTTGCAGCGCGTGCCTGCCACAAACCAATCCGCTGTTAATCGTGTCAGGGTCAGAATCCAATTCCGTTTTGGGCGGACGCCGGGGGCCTTCAGCAAGGCCAGCAGCTCTTCCTGTACCGGGTGTAAAGGATGTTTCAAGTGCAGCCAGAAAATAGCCAGGACAGGCAGATCCGGGCACAGGCTCCGGATGGCATTTAAGCGCCGGTGCAATCGTGTCAACAGGCGGGAAAACCCGGAAGCGGTTTCCGCTCGTGCAGCCAGGGTCCGCTGGGGGATATCAGCGAGCATGGGTATGGGTCTTTTCAAGAGATTTCAAAAGATTTTTCACGGCGTCGCGCTCCATCGCTTCGCGGGCTTCCTGTGTGTAGGTGCCCATATGGGGAGACAGAAGCATCCGTTCCTCCTGGCAGAGGGGGCCGTCGTAGGGTTCTTTCTCAAAAACGTCCGACGCGGCGCCCGCCAGACGTTTGCTTCTCAAGGCCTGAGCGAGTGCCGATTCATCGACGACGCCTCCACGGGAGAGGTTCAGCAAAAAAGCATCCGGACGCATGAGCGAGAGCTCCCGGCTCCCAATGATCGCGGGAGTGCCTGATTGGCGCGACACATGGATCGTCACGGCATCCGCTTTCTGAAGTAGATGGTCAAGGCTGCAAAGGTCGATCTTCCGACTGGCGCACCAACCGGCATCCGCCGCCGGGTCCGAGGCGATCACCCGGACATCCAGTTTTTGCAGCGTTTCGGCTACCGCCCGACCAATACGACCAAGACCGATTACGCCAACTGTTTTCCCCATCAGTTGCGAACCCTTTAAGCGTTCCCAGTGCTTGGTGCGGATCATCCGGTCTGCCTTAGAAATATTCCGAAAAAGATCGAGCAAAAGCCCCAAGGTCAACTCCACTACAGAGCGAATGGGCGCCTCGGCCGTGATACACACTTGGATCCCCAGCTCTTTGGCGCAAGGTAAATCAATATTGTCGACCCCGATTCCGACGCGGCTGATGCACCGCAGGCGCGGAAGCGCGCGCAGCACTTCCGCCGTCAAAGGTTCCAAACCGGCCACAATGCCGACGCACTCCCGTGCTAAGACTTTGACCTCGTCGGCGGTCAACTTGCGTTTATGGGGATTGATGACCGGTTCATATCCAGCCGCGCGCAAAGGGACTAAAGGGTCGGGCTCATAGCCGCCGATCGTTGAAGGGGCAATAAGCACTTTGTCGTTCATGCAGGGGTTCTCCTCCCGGTTTGGGTCGTTAGGCGTTCCTCGTGCAAACGCCTCAGGCCCTCCCGCAGATTCGGGAGCGCGGTTTTAAAATGTGAGCTGAAAAGTGCGGTGGATAGGCTCAGGTCCCTCGGACGTTTGACAGCCATCGTCTTGGGTTCGAAGGAACAGGCGGTCACGCTTTTCATTGAGAGGCGGAAAACCTCCGCCAGGGCCCGGCCGAATTCGTATTTGGATACCCGCTCCGGACTGGCGATGTTTAACAGGCCCCTATAATTCGAATGCGTTACTTCTTCGAGGGCTTCTGCCAGATAGGAGACCTCGATCGAGTTGAAGTAGTAATCGGTATACAGATGGATCGGGTGTTTTTCTGAGAGGCTTTGATAGAGCCATTCCGCAAAGGTCGGCGCATGCCCGGCGGGACTCCAGCCGTAGAAATTCGTGCGGATCACGGCGGCTTGCGTGCAAGTTTCCAACACCGCTTTTTCCCCTTCCCACTTACTCCGGCCGTATTCATTGACCGGCGCCGGAGGATCGGTTTCTTTCCGGAAGGGCTCGTCTCCCTTAAAGAGGTGGTCGGTTGAGATGTGAAGAAAACGAATGCCGGCGGCCGCGGCCGCTTTCGCGAGATTCATCGCTGTCAGGACATTCACGGTTCGGGCCATTCCGGGGTCGCTTTCGCAGAGATTCACATTGGCCAGTCCGACGCAGTTGATGATGACATCCGGCTTGGCTTGAGCGACCAGACGTGACGCAAACGGCGGTTGGCTCAGGTCGCCAGGCAGATACCGCTCCACGGGTGACGGCGTGGAAGGCTGCCGGCCGTTTCCGACGATGGTATGACCCCGGCGGCCCAGACAGCGGGCCAGATTCGAGCCTAAGAGGCCGTTGATTCCCGGAATCAGGAAGCGCATCGATCGGCTCCTTTTTGCCCCCGGGTCTTCTCTGATATCTGCACCGCGATCGCATCCACTAATTCACGCTGGTTTCCGGCGAACCTGATGAGCGGATCCATGTCCTGGCGGGGCTCGAGCGTCGAGGAGGGATCGTAGTACACGGCCGGCGTGCCCTGGCAGGCCGCCACGTAAGCGGGGCTTGAATAGGGGATGACGACAACCAGATCGCAGCGTGATGTGAACAGAAACAGATTCGCATCCGGCGGGGTCACCCGGAGGCGGCCCGCGCTCTGGAGTTCGGCGATGTGATCGATATAGGTACGGTCATGGATAGGCGTCGGGTTGCGTTTATGTTTGATTTCAATCGAAATAGGCATCCCCATTCGAGACTCAAGCTCCTGAACAGCCGCTGCAATGCTGTCGACGAAGGCCATCATCGTATCGGTCCGGTAATAGTTGTAGACCAGACCAAAGTTCTTTTCCCATTCCGGTTTGGCCGGCGTCACATCGAAAACTCCGATGCGAAAGGATGCCTCGGGTTCTTCCTGCTTCAGAAGCCGCGCCTCGGGCAGGACCCAGAGAATGGGTCCAACGACGTGGGTTTGAGTCGACGGATGCAATTCTCGAAGCCAATTTCCCTGGTTCTGCGTCCAGACCCAATGGTGATCAATGGCCATGTACCGGTAAAGAGGGAAGACGACAGAGACCGGGTAATCGCGAAAACTGAAAGGTTGAGAATTCATGGAATACCACGTCATGTGGGTTTGGAAGCAGCGTCCCGGCAGATCAATCATCCAGAGACCCTGGTTGGCATAATCGGAATTCGTGATGACGATGTTCCCGATCAATTGATCCCGGTTCAGGCTCAGAACGAGGGAATGATAGGCAAAATCTTTGCCCAGCAGACAGGCGGCCGGTGTGCGTGCCACCAGCCGGAGAAAGGCACTCAATGCCAGAAGGTGATCCATCAGAAAACGAGCCGTATGCTTCCAGCCCCGGCGCCGAATATGGTTCAACGCAAAAAGCGGCCGTTTGCTGAAGAACGGATGGCCTGCCGGGCGCGGCCCGGCCGGAGGGATTCCCTGAATCAGCAGACGTTCGACCTGCTGCAGCGGAGTCACAGGGCCCTTTTTGCAGAAGGCAACGAATCCTTCCATCTTGGGACCGGCGATTGCCGCTTCCGGCATTCCGAAAAAGATCGTGACCGGACCCGCCAGCGGCCCTTCCTGTTTTCGGCGAAGGGCCGCCGTCAAAACCAGCAGCCATTGGAGGGCAAATCGGAAAAGCGAGCGGAAAATAAAAAGCCAGGCCGGCCGCGGGATTTCGCCCTGAGTGAGGATCCAAAACGCTCCCACGCGGGCAGGGCCTTCGCTTCCGGGGAACGTCAAGCGTCCGTTTTTATAAAGGAGAGCGCTTTCGCGAAGGTAAGGGCTCAGCAGGGCGTCTGCCAGTTTCTGCACCAGGCGGCGGCGCAGCGCCTCGGAGGAATAGCCCAGGCAACCGGGGATAACGCCCTTCATGGAAAGGTCCAAACGCTGGAGCAGGCTGTCAAATTCTTTGTAGGTCTGCGCCCAACGGGTGGACGGGGGAAGAGCGGTGTTGTTCGTATTCATCATGATTTCAAAACTGATCCAGATACGGCACTTGCGGTGACCCCACCGGGAACATCAAACGCAAAAGCGGCGCCGAGGGATGACCTCTCAGCGCGGAAAGGTGGCCCGGGTCGGCTGCGCCGAAAATAATTTTTGGCCATTCATGCTCCGCCAGAGCGATGTCTGGTTTTCCGTCGAAAGGCTCCACGCGCAAGCGGCCGCGCGAGAAAATAAACAGAATGTTATTGCAGGCGAGACGGAAATTCTTCACCTGTGCGGCCCTGAGCCGTCTTTCCAGAACAGGCCGGATTTTTCGTAAAAGATCCGGAAGGCGCGTAATTCTTAAAATATGGCCCCCGTTCCACGCGAAGCGGGAAACCTTGGTGTGAGCCCGGTCGGAAAGAAACAAAGCGAACGGGTGAAGGAATCCGATCTCAAGGATCACCTCCGTGTGCCCGTGCCTGGACAGATCGGTCCCGATGACTCCCGCGATATCGGCGAAGGCATTGGAGTTCCCCCCCAGTTCGTGCACGACGTTGTCCTTTGTGATGCAGTAACCGATGGAGCGGTTCCCGCGGCCAATCATCTGTAAGTTCAATTTTTCCCGTTGGATTCTCGCGAAATAATAAGACCACAAAACGGCATCACGATTTAACGGGCCCACGAGTGTGCGATAAGAATGCTTGTAGCTCTTTCGGATAAATGGGTAGTCCTGAGGTTGCGCCCGGCGCATGGAGTAGCCCTGCTTCGGGGCGGGCAAAAACGAGAGCGGGAGACTCATTTTCCCGAAATTCGTTATCCCAACATATCCATAGGGATACCAGTAACCGTCCATAATCTTCCTCGCAAACCCCATGCTGATGTCTGATTGACCGTCCATCCAGCGAAAGAGACGTTGTTTCAGTATCGAGGAAATCGAAAAATTGCGGTGCTGTGCATGGATAGCCATATAGGAAAGTCCTGCGACACGCAAGGAGACGCCAAAATAGTCGAGCGCCCGGTCAAGAACGAACAGCACGCCCAGGATCCGTTGCCGTGCATCCTCGACGATGAAGCAGTGTTTCCGCGGAACTCGCCTTAAGAAAAACGAGAAAAGTCTGCGGGCCGGCGCGTAGCGGAGGCCGAAACTCCTTGAGAGCAGGTCGAGAACACGTTTCTGCTCCTTCCGGTCTAACGAAGGCGCCAGCCGGCAGCCCAACGGGGAGGTTGCCGGAGTGGTCTGATGTCGATTAATAAATGCCTCCGTCGATGTTAATGACGGCCCCGTTAATGTAAGAGGTCTTCATTAAGCATCCGATGACCTGTGCAATATCCGAAACAGGCCCGAGCCGCCTGGAGGGAATCTGCGACAGAATGGTCTTGCGCGTCTTGGCCTTGAGCCGATCCATCAAACCCGCGTCAAAGTATCCGAGGTTCAGGACATTGGACGTAATGTTAAAGCGGGCATACTCGCGGGACAGGACTTTTGAAAATCCCAGGAGCGCTGATTTGGAGGCCGCATACGCCAGGGTGCCCGGCATGCCATGAAGGCCTACCACCGAAGAAATATGGATGATCCGCCCCCAACCCTCCTGCACCATGCGCGGAAGAAGCGCCTTGGTCAGAAGAAAATTGCCCTTCAGATTGACATCGAAGACGCGGTCCCAATCCGCTTCCATATAATGGATCGCGAGATTGTCGATACTGCTGGCGGCGAAGTGCAGCAGCGTGATGCGGTTCAGTTGCCCGGCGTAATGACGGACAAAAGAGGTCACGCTGGCCTCACGGCTCAAGTCCACTCTTGCGTAGGCGATGCGCTGCCCGCTCTTTCGCGAGGCCGGCATTTTTTGGCGCGAAAGACACAAGACGTTGTCGAGGGACATCAGTTGCGGCAGGATCTGCTTGCCGATTCCCCCCGTTGCTCCGGTTAACAGGATCATAAAGGCCCCCACTGCACGAGACAGGCTCCCCAGGAATAGCCGACTCCAAATCCGACAAGCATGACCGTATCCCCCTCTCGTAAGCGTCCCTCGGCCGCCGCGTCTTTCAAGGCCATCGGGATGGACGCGGAGACGGTGTTCCCGACGCGCGACAGATTGCTGTAGACCTTTTCCGGCGGCAGGGACAATCGCCTCTCAATGTTCTCCAGCACGATGCGGCTGGCCTGATGGAAAATAAATAGGTCAATTTGATCCAACGTTTTTCCGGATTTCTGAAGCAATGATTCCACGCATTTGGGAACCATGTCCATCGTGAACAGAAAAACGTGAGGCCCCTGCATCCGGATTTTGTGATCGGCGCTCGACCGCTCCGGTTCGATCCGTGCGCCGCTATTCCTGACAATGAAGCTCTCCGCCCCGGAGCCATCCGTCCCCAGGACAAAGGGTCCCATTCCCCCTTTGGGCGAAACAGACAGGAGCGTAGCGGCAGCGCCGTCGCCAAAAATGGGACGGCACGTTCGATCCGCTTTGTCGATCCATTTCGTGTAGGTGTCGCCGCAGAGAAGCAGACTGTTGCGCACGACGCCGGAGCGAATCAGCGACGAGGCAATCGCCAGGCCGTAAATAAAACCCGAGCATCCCAGATTGACGTCAAACGACATGCAGGAAAGCGGCAGACCCAGACGGTTCTGCAGCAGGCAGGCGGTTGTGGGAAGGGCGTAATCCGGTGATTGGGTCACAAAAATAAGCGACTCAACGGATTCCCGTGGAACACCCTGGCTGAAGATCTTTTCGGCGGCCTGCGCGGCCAAGTCAGCCGCCGTCTCATCCAGAGCGGCGATATGTCGCTGCCGTACGCCTGTCTTGGCCTCGATATCCTCCATCCGCCAATCCGGATTGTCTGATTTTAACGCCTGGCCGGTTTCCACTTTGGCGGGCAGGTGATACTCGAGCGCGACGATGCCAACACGTTGATCAGCGAGAGTCATGGAATTAAATGAGAGAGTGCTTTTTCAGAAGCTGCAGAATCGTTTTGACGGAATCCGCGGTCGCCATTTCCCGGATGCCGGCGACTTTCCCCTGGAATTGTTTGTCCAAAGCGGCGAGGATCCCCAGATGCCCGAGGGAATCCCAGACGTCACTATCGCCCATGCGGCTGTTGAAGGTGATTTTCTTCCCGTCCGCGCCCAGCGCTTTTTGTATCGTCGCTAGGACGTCCGCTTCTGTTGTCTTTGCCATATCAATCTCCCTTGGAGTTGGTCTCTCCCGATGCGACATAAATATCCGTGAAACAAATGGTCATGCCGAATTTCTCCTCGAACGTGACAACGCCTTCCTCTCGCAGACGCTTGAGCAGGTCAAGATGTTCATGCATATCCGGCGGCAGCGGCCATTCTTCATGGACCAACCGCTCGACCGTTGGAAAGCGTTCGCGGGCGGCGGATAATATGCGTTTCACATTGGAAAGCGAGATCACAGGGAAGAACAATTTCCCTCCGGGCCGCAGATGCCGTGGCGCCTGCCGGATCACCTGAAGGACCAGTTCCGCGCCGTCCTTGCCTGAGGCGCAGGGAATATTCTTGAACCAGGGAGAAACGCGGGCGATGGCTTCCGCGACCCCGGAAACATCGTCGACAATATAGTCAAACCGGCAATCTTTCCAGGGTTCAAAAAGAGACCCCTGCCGCGCGACAACCGGGCAGTCATGCCGCCCGCAGTTCAAACGGGTGCTCTCGACCGCATCGGCGTGATAATCCGAAGCGTACAACGGCGGCTGAACAAGCCCGAAACGCGACAAAGCAATACCGACCACTCCCGTTCCGCATCCCAGATCCAGACAGACGCCGGCTCGGACGGTGCGCTTTCGAACTCCCTTCAGGAGGGCCAGGCTCGTGCCGGTCGGCAGGAAGACGTCGCCTTCGGCGTGCAGCGATAATTCGGTATCGTTATCGATTTTAAATTTGCTTTCAATCATTGTGTTTCGCTCCGGTACGGCGCCAGGGTTTCTCTCACCCGGGTGAGCCACTCCACCGGCACGTCCTGATGGACGGGGACCGGCACGACTCGAACCATGTCGGTGTTCGGATATGAACGCGAACGATTGAAATGGCGAGGGCGCGAGATCAGGCCGTTCGTATGCAGCGTCGCAGCCATCCTATCGGTGCAGAGGACCGGGACGGCACAGGGCAGCCGGTCCTGCTCGGGTTTCGCCCAAGCGGGCAGAAGATCAACCACCTTTTCGAGATGGGCCCGCCGACTGCTGATAATCTGATCCAGACTCTCCAGCCGATCCAGGATGTCGGCGCAGGCCGGCGCGGGGATCCCTCCGTTCAAGAATTCCGCGCCTTGCCAGTAGGTGCCAAATGAGAATCCGTATCGCATAAGGACCCGCAACGCGAACTGTGTCCAGCCTCTGCCGGGTCGAGCCTCCCGGACCGCGCGGACCCGGTCAGCGTCGTCCTGGCGGCGGCAAAAGACCACGCCTCCGCAAAGGGTTCCCAGTATTTTGGGAAGGGACAAAATCTCAAACCGCCCCCCGTTTGGAAACAGCGGGCGTCCCGGCAGACAGAGGGAATCCGCCGAATCCTCGATGAGGATCGTTTCCGACGAACACCGGTGCGTATAACCCCATTGATGGTAGACCACGTAGGCCGAGACGGGCATGTCCGTCGAGGGGACCACCGGGTCGGCTCGCCAGGAGACGGCGTTCCAGACACAATGACTGGCGAAGGGCGGAATTCCCACTTTTTGCGACCGCCCGAGCTGGAGTGTTTCTATAATGGCGCTGAGACCGGCTCGTGCGCTGGGGAAAAGCACGGGCCGAGCTCCTGGATAAAGGCGATCCAGGCGTTCTTCGATGGACAGGATCCCTGTCCCCGGTTTTTTAATGCAGGCGCGCCAGTGCACCCGTCCTTCCGGCCAGAGGAAGTAACTCATAGCAGGGTCTCTTCTTGAACAGATAAAACGGAAATGTAGCGCGACATGGTGAAGCCGCCGAAGCCTCTCTTGAACAGGCTGATGTTCACCAGTTTTTCCTCATCCGCGGGCCGTGTTGACGAAGGGTAAGTCTGAGGCCCCAGCTCAAAAAACTCAAATCCTGTCTTTTTCAGGGCCAGGATGCTTTCCCACAAAAGGGCATGACCGACGGAAGCCGCCGGCGGCAGCTCCGGATGCTTACAGGCTGAAGCGTAATAAGCCGATTTCTTATCGGCCATAATGTATGCGAATCCTGTCCACCGGCCGTTCTGTCTGGCTCCGACGAGCAGAGCCTTTCCCTGATTGATGAGGTCCCGCATGATATCGAAGGTCACCTGGTTGCGGGTCGCGCGTCCGGCTGCCAACGCGTGGAGTTCTTGATATGGCGCGAAGTCCTCTTCGGAGATGGCTCCGGCCCAGGTCTGTAACGAGAACAGCTTTTGCCCTGTCTTGATGCTCGACTTGTGTCCCTTGCGTACCTGGCTCCATAGGGTTTCCGGCGATTGCGTCAAATCCATGACCCAGGTGTCGATGGCTGTCGTGGTATAGCCGAAGCGGTTGGGCAAGGGGCTGGGTGGAAAAGGAGCCTTATAGAAGGACGGAGGCAGGACGTGGCTGGTTGTCTCGATTTTCCGGATACCGAGATCCCGCGCCTGACTGGCGAGGGTCTGATAAACACATTCTTCAACCGCCTGCCGTTCGCTCGGGACCAGGGACGGCGAAAGAACCGGCCAAGGTATCAAGGAAGCCCCGTAGATCAACGACAAGTTCCCTTGGTCATCCCGCTCAGCGAAGCAAGGAAGCAGCGCGAGCTTGCGGGAGCCGTCCACCACCATGAAGCTGAGATTCTTGACCATCGCCTGATTCGCATAGGCTTCCGAATAGCGGATCCAATGCGAACGGTGCCACAACCAACTGTCCGGGCTCTCATCGCAAAGGTGGTCCCAAGCTGGAGAGAGGTCCGGAGACCATGGGATAACGTTCATCCGCTTTTTCCTTTCACTGCGAAAGCGCTGTAGCCGCGGTCCGGCCGGACTGGATCACAGCGAGGCTGGCCGGCCCTTCGTTAAAAAGGAGATCGAGCGCGCCCATGTAAGGCAAGAAGGCCCCGTAGAGCTGTCGATACGGCGGGTGGTTATAGCTATGGTAGCTCAGACCGATGCCGTGGGTTTTAAAGAGATTGTTCTCCTCAATGTACTGCCGCGACCCCTCTGCCGAGAGATAATGCTCGGCCTTCAAGGATTTACAGATGCTGACAAGGAGTTCCGTTTTTTTCCCTTCCACGGGCAGCGTGGAACTCCGAAGCGTCGGTGTTTGAATCCCGAACCGGGTGCAGAGCCATAAAATGAGCTCAATATTCAAATCGGCGAGGCGCCGGTGGTTTTTCCGGTAGAGCGCGCTTAAGTCCTCGAAGTAGGCGGCAAAATGCGGCGTCTTCCTGTAATACAGCGAGATGGCTTTCAGGTGTTTTTCGGCAATCGCTTGTGTCGTATCAATCTCGACCTGCTCGATGGTCTGGTCCCGGCGGCCCTTGGACAACACGGGAACCACCAGCCAGCATTCGCCCTGGGGGCCCTTGACGCGGTTGCGCTGCTGCCAGGACCGGGAGGCAAACTGAACGGAATCCAGGAAGACGAAGGTGTCCACTCGGTCAATCATGTCGAAATAGCCGATCCACGGCAGGTAGGTCGGCTGCATGATTGCGATTGTTCGAGGGGTAGTAGAAGTCATTTAGGTTCGTATACTGCCAGCCCGGCGCCTTCACGGCCGTAGTCGTTGCCGTTGTAGAGCATGTAAGCGGTTCCTCGATGTTGAAACACAAAAGGATATTCGATCATCTGGGAGTCCCATCCTGCGGGAGAGACGTCGATGCCGGCGCGATCGTCCATCCGGCGCCAGCGGATGCCGTCCGTGGATTCGGCGTAACCCATCCGGTAGGCCTGGCCCTTGTGGGAAAACCACATCTTGTAGAGGCCGTTTTCCTTTACGACGCAGGGGCGGGCGAGCGCGTTTTCATTGGAGTCGGCGAAATCAATGCAGACGGTCCGGTTTCGTTCCCAGTTCATGCCGTCCTTCGATTCCGCGTATTGGATGTTGTAACGTGGAAGGTCCTTATGCGCCCATCCCGTTCCGGAGACATACCACATCCGCCAGCGGCCGTTCTCCTCCATCACGCACGGGGCTGTGTTGAGGTAGGGGTTCACCCGGCAGCGTTCGATGATGGGGGCCTCAGAATAGCGTTGGAAACTTTCCCCCCCATCTTCGCTGATCGCCAGTCCTCCGAAGAGGTGCATGCGTACCGTAGACCCTTTGTTCCAGCCGATGTAATAGAGAAACTTGCGCCGGCCCTGTTCGACGATCCAGGAGGGAGTCACTCCGTTATCATCGAAGCATCCCAGGGCCCCGAGGCCGAGAACAGGTTTTTCTGAGTAGCGCAGCACGCGCGGCGCGCCTTTGAGCTCGAGTTCTGAATAGCCAATCAAGGAACGGTTCTGCTCATCTCTTCCAGAAACGTAAACCCGGAAGACGTCGCCCTGCCGCCGTTCGGCGACCGGGATCATGGCGTGCGTGCGCATCCATGGCAGGTGCGGCTGAGGTTGAATAATCAGTCCTTTTTTGATCCAGGGCATACCGGTTCTTAACGCTCCGTGTACTTGGTATGGGTGAAATAGCGAATCCGTGAAGCGTCCCGCGCCCTCAATTCCGCCTTGGGGCCTGTGTAAACGCCGTTTTCCTGCGTGTTTGAAAGAACCGTGGCGCCTGCTCCGACGACGGTCTTGGGGGCGAGCGTGATCCCGTCTTTTAACGTACAGTTGACTCCCAGAAAGGAAAAGGCGCCCACCTTCACGTGGCCGGAGATGACGACATGTGAAGTCACAAACACGTGGTCGTCAATCACGGCGCCGTGTCCGACATGGTTTCCGCTCCAGAGCGTAACGTTGTTTCCGATTTTGACGAACGGCTGGATGGTCTGGTTTTCCATAATAAAGCAATTGTCACCGATCGTAAGGTCCGGCCAGGTGACCGAGCGTGTGCTGACGTAGCTCGCGAGCGTATAGCCCTTCGCTTTCGCTTCGGTGTATTTCCGCGCGCGTGTTTCGTTCAGTTTGTTGTAACTGAGGGCGATAAACAGGTCGAACCGATCCGCTGGAAATTCTTTCTGCACGTTTTCGAACGGGACGACCGGCAATCCGCAAAACGCCTTGCTTTGGATTTGATCTCCATCGGCGCAAAAGGCGGCGATCCGCCGCTCGCTGTCGTGCGTCATATAAAAGTGTGCGAGTTCGGCCACGTCACCTGTCCCGAATATAACGATCTTCTTCATGGTCCTCAGGCCCTCCAGGCCGGTCCAGCCGTCGGGATTTCCAAGACTTCCCAGCTCAGAGTATCCCCTTTGGCCAAAGATTTTTTCAGCCGCGCACCCAGGACTGCCGGGAGATACCGCGGACGAATGCCTCCGGCGGGACGCTGGACCACGATATCGCAAGGTTCTAAGATGCTGCCCGCGGAAAGCGCCCTTGCGGCATGCAGGCTTTCCCGGCGAGCATGCACCGCCTCTTCGGCCAGGAGCGTCTTCTTGGGAGATCCCAATGCTTCTTCCACCTCACGGATTTGTGAAATCATGCGTTTAAAATCTTCGGGCTCAAGTGCGTAGCCATGATCCGGCCCCTTGAGCTTTCGGCTTAAGGTGAGGTGCTTCTCGATCGAGCAGGCGCCCATGGCAACGGCTACGGAAGGCATCAGTGTCCCCAGGGTATGGTCCGAGAGCCCCACCGGGCATTGAAAGGTTGACGCGAGAGTCTGCATGGCGCGCAGGTGAATATGCCGGTTTTCCAGCGGATATAAGGAAGTACATTGGAAAATCAAGATCTGCTCGTTTCCTTCGGAACGGATGACCTCCACGGCTTCGTAGACGTCCGCCAGGTCACACATGCCGGTGGAAAGGAGGACCGGTTTCTTTTTTGAGGCCATGTATTTCACAAGCGGAAGGTTCGTGACTTCCGAAGAGGCGACTTTGTAGGCGCTGGCCCCAGCCGTTTCCAGCGCGTCGACTGCGGGAAGGTCAAAGGGGCTTGCGAAACACTCCACCCCGCGCTCGGCCGCGTGGCGCGCCAGAGACGCCAGCCAATCGCGTGAAAGTTCGATGCTTTTCAGAATCGCGTGCACCGGGGAATCCTTCGGATAAAGCGCATCCGCCTTAAAAAGCTGGAACTTGACCGCGTCCGCGCCTGCGGCGGCGGCCGCCTCGATCAGTTTCTTCGCCTGATCGAGTTTTTGATCGTGATTGGAGCCGATTTCCGCGATGATAAACGCCGGATGGCCCGGTCCGATACTCCGTTTCCCGATCGTTAGTGTCGTCACCGTAGCACCTCTTTCGGAATCATCTCTAGGATCCGCTCGTTGCCGTGCCCGTCAACCAGCCGGCGGCCGGCTTCGGACATCCGGCGGCGTTGTTGATCATTCGCCAGAAGATCTTGAATCAGGACCGACAGGTTCTCGACGCTCACATCCGATCCGTCGCCCGCATGGAGGACGGAGCCCGCCCGTTCAAATTCTTGGTTGAGGACCTTCTCGCTGTCAAAGCGGGACAACATGACCGCCGGAGTTCCCGTGGCCGCCGCTTCATATTTTGTCACGCCGTCGTTGATGACAGCAAGATCACAGCCCATCATCGCCTCTGCCACATTGTCCGTGGGTGGGTGCAGGCGGTAGGCGCCTGGAAGCCGGTCCAGCGACGCCTGAAGACCCCCTCGGAACTTCCCGGAATACGCCGGCCCGAGAAAAAGATCCAGCTCGATATCGCTACGTTTCAGTGACAAAAGCGCCCGAACCGACTTTTCCGTAAAGTTCAGATCATCGCCGCCCCCGAGGCAAATCAGGAGTTTTCGTCCGTCAGGCGAAATGGGTCGGGGTGTGCGCGCCGCTGCAATAAATTCCGGCCGTAAAATCTGGTATTGCGGACCCAGCAACTGTACGGTTCCTTTCGGCAATGCGGTCCGGTCCATTTTTTCCAAGCCGGCGTAGGGACTGATGACCACCTGCGCGGGAAAGTCCACAATCTTGTTTCCAGCGAGACAGATCGTAAAGAACCGGTCCGAAAGCCAGCGATGGTAGCGCCGCAGGCTGTCGGGGTCCTGGAGCGACCATTTGTGCGACACGTCCGTCACCACCACGCGCGCTCCCGCCTGCCGCGCCTGGTCTTCCGTAAAGCGGAGTTCGGCGTCACCGTGCAGTGAAGCCGGGAGTGCCTTGGCCGCAAAACCCGCCTTGTGTATCATCGCCTCGATCGGCGCCGGGTCTTCCCGATAGATAAAGACCGGCCGGATGCCGCGATCCGCGAAACTATGGGCGAATGCAACCAGGCGCATCACATGGCCGAGGCCAAGGGTGTTGGATCCGTCCGCGCGAAAGATGGCTCCGGAGGTCAAGGACTCAGCCCTTGCGCGCCAGAAAAAGACGCCAGGCGTCCCGGCGATCCGGGGCGAACAAATCACATTCCGCATAGCCTTCTTCGACGTCGGCAAAGGGCGACAGCAGCCGGCGCCAACCGGAAGAGGTTCCGTCGTAGAAGATGGTCAACCCCTCTCTCGTATCATGTTCCGACGCGCGGTCGATCTTGTGAGCGCCGTCTCCCTGGTCCGCCGAAAATCGGTGGACCATAAAGCTGTTCGGGTGGATCAAGGACATCAGCAGCACGCCCCCCGGACGCAACACCCGGTGGAAATCAGCCAGGGCTTCGCGGACCAGCGTGCGGCTCCCGTAGTAATAGACGGCATTCCAGGAAAGCACGATATCAAAGAAGCCGTCCGGATACGGCAGCCGGGTGCCGGAAAGAAGTCCCACCTCAAGCGTCACCCCCGCGAGAGGTTCGAGGTCCTTGGCCGCCTGGACGGAGGCCTCGCTGACCTCCAGGCCGTGCGCTTCAAAGCCGTTCTGCGCAAAAAGGATCATGTTCGCGCCCCGTCCAAAACCCACGTCGATCATGCGGCCGGAACGGGGTATGTCCGCGTATTTCCCCTTTACCAGCCGGATGAGATTCTCGTCAGGCGAAACATTTCCCGATCCGCGGCCGTAAAACATCTGCCATCGGTCTGCTCCTGCCACCGCGTTGGATGCGATTCCGGTTTTCGCCGATTTCTTGGTTTCTGCGGTAGCCATAATGCGGTTCTCCATCGGATCTTCCTCGTTTCAGCGAATTTTAAACAGGGGCTCGAGCGGCTTGCACTTCAAAAGGGCATGCAGATTTTGCTCGCGGCAGGCCTTGGCGAGCAGTCCGAATACTACGTCGTAAACCTGCAGAAGCTTCTTCACGTCCCGGTCGGTGTGCGCATAACACAGGCTGTGACTGCCGATCGTGAGAATGCCCCTGGCATAGACTTCCTGCTGGAAATACGATTTCAACTGCCACGAGGTGTAGCCGGAGGCATCCTTGAACAGGAGAAAATTCCAGCTCGGCTGTCCCGCGATCGTCAAAGTGGATGCGAGGTCATGGCGATTAATCAACATCCGGATCCCGTCAAAGACTTTCTGCCCCCGGCGGTTGAGGGTTGCGATCACGTTGTGCGTTCGCAACTTCTTAAGTGTGGCATTGGCCGCGGCCAGGGAGAGCGCCTCTCCGCCGAACGTAAACGAGAAAAACACTTCTTCCATCAATCGCATGATCTCCCGGCGTCCGGCTACGGCTGATAATGGATAACCGTTGGCCAGGCCTTTACCGAAGGTCGCCATGTCCGGCGTGACCCCGAGGAGTTCCTGGGCCCCGCCATTTGATAACCGAAAACCCGTAATTGTTTCATCAAAAATCAGAAGCGCTCCGTTCTGGTGCGTGAGGTCCCGGACTTTTTCGAGGAAATGATCGCGCGGTGCCTCGGCCCCTATCGGTTCCATGATCACCGCTGCCATTTGCCCCGGATGCTCGTGAAAAATCTTTTCAAGGGAGGCGAGGTCGTTGTAAACAAAGGGATGAGTCATTTCCTGCGTTGATTTTGGAACCCCTAAGTTCCTCGTTGTAGACCCGATATACCAATCCTGCCATCCGTGATAACCGCATACGGCGACATGATCGCGCCGGGTATAGGCCCGGGCTACTCGAATGGCGCCGGCGGTCGCATCCGAGCCGTTCTTGCCGAAGCGGACCATTTCAGCGCACGGGACCATTTCAACGATCTGTTCCGCCACCTCGACTTCCAGCGGATGGGGTAATGGGAAGATCACGCCTTTCTTCAGCTGGCTCCGGACCGCTGCGACCACATCGGGATCCGTGTAGCCGAGAGTAACAGCCGCCAACGAACAGCTGAAATCGATGTATTCATTTCCGTCAGCGTCCCAGACGTGGGATCCTTTGGCGCGGGTCATGAAAAAAGGCGAGACACCATGAGGATACTGAGTCTTACTTTTGCTGAAGGTCTGCGAGCCGAGCGGAATGGTTTTGAGCGCCCGCTCCAGCATGGCTTCTGATTGCTGGTATCGTTCAGACATAAATGATCCTTCTACGGCCAGCGCGACGGGTTCAAAATGGCCTCATCGTCGACAGCAAATTCCGACAGGTCCATCGGCAAATCGCGCTCCGCTTTCCAGGCGGCCACGATCTGGCGGAATTCGTCGGTGCCGGCCACTCCGACCAGGACGGTCCCCACGTCGGCCTGTTTTTTGAGAAAATGCAGGGCTCCCTCGATGGAAGAGGCGCCCGCCCGGGCCAACTGGCCGCGAAACCGTTGGATCGCCTCCGATGCTTTGTGGAAGTACGGAGTCATCCGCTCAAAATCCATCAGTAAAAGTCCCTGCAGAAAGGCGGAACGGGCCATGATCTCGATCCCCATGGATTTGAGCTTGGCCAGATGCCCGCTCCGGATCAGCCGCTGATCGAGAACGTTAATGGGCGCCTGGACAACCCCGGGTTTAAAAATCGCCAGGCAACGGTCAATCTGCTCCGCGGTGTAGACGGAAATTCCGATGTGCTTAACGAGGTTCTGGCGAGTCAAGTCCTGAAGCAAGTCCACGAGCAATTCCCCGCCGGGGCGGAGTAACTCATCCGAATGGTGAACCAAGAGGCAGTCAATCTGTGATTGCTGGAGGTTTTCGAGGGATTTGGAAAAGGTGTCTCGTACGTGACGGATGTTCATGGGTATTATGGTCTTACTCTGGATCGGGGCCGTCTTGGTCGCAATCCGGAAGCCGTGGTTTTGAGGCAAAAGCCGTCCGAGGAGGGCTTCGCATTCGCCGTAGGTGGGCGCTGTGTCAATAACACTGACCGACTCTCGAGCTGCCAGCTCAAGGATCTCCGCCGCCTCCCTTTCCGAAACCCGTCCCGTCTGGTTGGAGATTCCGTAGGTCATGCCGAATTGGACGGTGCCCAGTCCGAGATTCACGGCAGGAGTCCTTTCAGGGTCGTGATGATATGGTGCTGTTCGTCGGGAGTCAGGCTGAAAAAGATCGGCAGGCTCAGCGCCTCGGCGTAATAGGACTCACTCTGCGGAAAATCCTCCGGATGGATGCCAAACCGTTTGTAATACGGATGGGAGTAGACCGGGATGTAATGAACCTGGGTTCCAATGCCGTGTTTCCGGAGTTTTTCCATCAGGACGCACCGTGTCGTTTTCAGTTTCTTGAAATCAATGCGGACCGGATACAGATGATGGGCGCTGTACGCGCGTCCGGCGCGTTGCGGCAAGGTAATGCCGGGCAGATTGTTCAGAGCGGCGTCGTATGTCTCGGCAATCTCACGGCGGCGTGCGAGGAACAGATCGATTCGTTTGAGCTGGGAGAGGGCCAGGGCCGCCTGGATGTCGGTGATGCGGTAATTAAATCCTAACTCCTGCATCTCGTAATACCAGGGATTGGGCTGTCCATCCGTGTTCGCCCGCGCCGTATTCATCACGGGATCGTCCAACTTGTTAATGCCGTGGCTGCGCAGTCTCATCAGCCGCCGGTACAGTCCGGTGTCGTTTGTCGTGATCATTCCGCCTTCTCCCGCGGCAATCATCTTGACGGGATGAAACGAGAAAATGGTCATGGCCGATAAAGAGCAGTTGCCGACCCGGCCGCCGTGCGGATAAGTGGCCCCCAGCGCGTGGGCGCCGTCTTCGATGAGGATCGCGTGATGGCGTTCGGCGACAGCCCGGATCGCCGGCATGTCGCAGGGAAGGCCCGCATAATGAACGGGGATAATGACATCGACTTTCTTCCACCGGGCGCAAACGTCTGCCAATCCCTGAGGATCCATGTTCAGGGTCTTGCCGTTGATATCGGCGAAGGCGGGGGCCGCTCCTGTGTAAAGAGCGCAGTTGGCACTCGCGGCAAAGGTAATCGGAGAGGTCACCAGTCTCCCTCCCGGACCCAATTCCACAGCCAAGCAGGCCAGATGCAACGCAGCGGTTCCGCTGGAGACCGCCACCGCATGACGGGCGCCGGTGAACCGGCAGACCGCCTCTTCAAATTGGGTGATCTTGGGTCCCTGGGTCAGGGGGCTGTGACGTAGCACCTCGACAACGGCCGCAATATCGTCGTCATCGAGGCTGTGCTGTCCGTAGGGAATGGAGCGAGTCCGCGTTCGATTGTCCAAAGTCGTGGGGTGTCCCCAATATTAAGAAATACCTTCCCGGACCGGGAGCCGCATCTGCTGGGCTACTTCCTCGACCATGTCCAGGAGTTCCTTGTTTTTCAGCCAGACCGTGTTGTTTTCGCTCGTGTAGCGGAAGCCGTCGGGAAGCCGCTTACCGCCTTTCCAGTTCTCGAAGTTCCACCAGTGAAATTCAGGTTCAATAATGAATTTGTCGTCGAATTCCAGGGCATGACGGGCTTCGTCTTCCGTGAGAAGGACCTCGTGGATCTTTTCGCCGGGACGGATGCCGATCTCCTTGATTTCGCAATCCGGGCTGATGACCCGGGCCAGATCGGTAATGCGCATGCTGGGGATCTTCGGAACGTAGATTTCCCCGCCATGCATCGTTTCGGCTGCCTGGATAACGAGACGAACGCCCTGCTCGAGCGTAATCCAGAAGCGGGTCATGCGGCGGTCGGTGAGGGTCAGCCGGCCGCTGTCCCGTTGTTTCAGAAAGAAAGGGATGACGCTGCCCCGGCTCCCGACGACGTTTCCGTAGCGGACGCACGAAAAACGGGTTTGATGCGTCCCGGCATAGGAATTGGCGGCCATGAAAATGCGCTCCATGCAGAGCTTGGTGGCTCCGTAGAGGTTGGTGGGGTTGACCGCCTTGTCGGTACTCAGACAAATCGTACGGGCGATGCGGTGTTCGAGCGCGGCCTCGAGAAGGTTTTCCGCCCCGAGAATGTTCGTCTTCACGGCCTCAAAAGGGTTGTATTCACAAACCGGCACGTGCTTTAAGGCGGCGGCGTGAATCAGCATCGTCGCGCCGTCCAGCGCCCGGTGAACGCGCTGGGCGTCCCGTACGTCCCCGATAAAATAGCGCAGGGAGGGATGATCAAACTGTTTGTGCATCTCATATTGCTTCAATTCATCGCGGCTGAAAATGCGGATGGCTTTCGGGTGGTAATCGCGCAGCATGATTTCGACAAATTTCTTTCCGAAAGAGCCGGTGCCGCCCGTTAAGACGATAATCTGTTCAGACCAATTCATGCGATTCTCCCTTGACGTTGGGTTTGTAGGACGATTGTTTGAGTACGGCTTCAAGCACCGAGATGCCCTCGATCGGCTGATTGTTCAGGTCGCAGTGCAGGACGACGGCGCCTGGCGGTGTGAGCCTCCGGTTGTTGGGACCGGCCACGTCGAACCGGACACGATCTTCATGGTTTCGCAGGACGAATTTGACCATTTCGGCCACTTCGCCGGATCCATTGACGATAAAACGGTCTTTGCCCTGCTGAATCTGTTCCTTAATAAACGCTTCAAGACGATCATAGATCTGCCGGTAGGTCACCAGGGTCCGGAGCAGGTACTGGTAGGAGCGGTTGGTCTTCTCGAGGAGTCCCTTCCGTGTCAGCAGGTACCGCATTTTGCGCCGGTCGAGATTGACGATTTTGATATAGCCCGTGAGGGTCAGACGGCGCAAAAGCAGGTTGATCATTCCCAGCGATAACCCGACGCGCTCCGCGAGCTCGCGCTGGGAGAGCTGGCCGGACTCCGCCAGGATGTTCAGGACGCGGATATCGTACGAATCGATGGCGTGGCGCCTAGGGGTTGGCATATATGTTCACAACTTGAACATTATAGCGGTGTCGGATGTTCAGTCAAGAAAAATATTTGGAATTCGGTTGAAACGATGAGGAGAGCGGGCGATGAAATCGTCCGGGGTTAGCGGGGCGGTTTGGACGATGCCGCGGCCTTCCGGGCCAGGAAAAGGGCCTTGGCCATTTCAAGATCGTCCGCGTCATCGACATCAACCGCCTTGGACCTTGGAAGAACGTAGGAAACAAAATCTTTGTCACAGGCGGGCGTCTCGGCCAGGATATGCGAACGGTCGAAAAAACAAAACGTCCCGGAATCGTAATACTTGTGGCTGAGATCCTGCGATCGAACGGCATACAGGCCGGGCTGGACCGGGGCCAGGCGCCCGTCTGCGGCACGTTCATACGCCCATTCAATCGGCGCGGGATACGTGGAGACCGCCAGCAACGGCCTGCGGGGGTCGTGCTGGCAGAAAATGGCGTGAGCGGCTTTGAGATCAACCGCCTCGATGAGCGGAGCGCAGGGCATCAGGAGGCAGATGGTGGCGTACGCCTGGCCCCGCCGTTCATATTCGGCCAGGACATAGCGGAGCACGGGCATCAAGGGGGTTTGGTCATCGGCCAGTTCCTTCGGGCGCATGAAATCGGGTTTCACGCCCAGACGTTCCGCGACCCCGCAGATCTCCGGATCATCCGTGGACACGTGAATCTTATCGAACAGGCCGCTCTCCTGGGCGGAGCGAAGCGGGTAGCCGATCATGGGGTGGCCGAAGAAGTCCATGATGTTTTTCCTCGGGAGGCGTTTGCTTCCGCCGCGCGCCGGGATGATCGCGATTCTCATAGCAGGTTCGATTTTACATTAATTCGTTGTTCTGCAGATGAAGCCCCCCGCACGGGTCTCCTGAGGTGACGGCCGCCGCTGGTCTCCCGACTCCTTTTGTTTGCCCATCTAAAATGATTAAATCCCCCTGTTTTATTTCATGACCATGCGAATCTCCGTTTTGACGCTGGTGTTCATTTTAGCGATGCCGATCGGATTTTCGGCCGGCTTCTCGCGCCTCTACAGCCAGGACCTTTTTCTCTTCTTTACCGCTCCGAGCGGCGACGACGAGGGGTACTTCGACCACGTGAACGTTTGGTTCGGGGACCATCGGTATTCCCGGGTTCGGGCCCCGGACTGCCGGGTGCACAAGAACATTCGTGGAATCGGATCCGCCCTGCTCTGGTCGCCGGGGTATTTGATTTTTAAATACGCCGGGCCGTGCTTGAAGCCCGCCCTCGGCATGCGGGACATGGAGGCCGACCAGTGGCTCCGCCTGGGCGCCGCCACAACGAATTTTTTTATAGCGTCTGCGCTCCTTTGGCTCCTCTTCTCCATTCTGAGATCCTACGTCGGTCCTCCAACAGCGCTTGTGTTTTCGATGGCCCTGGTCTTCGGGGGGGTCCTTCCTTATTACCTCTTCCGGCGGCCTCTGATGTCCCACGGCGCCGAAGCCTTCTTTTTTCTGTTCGCCGTCTACGGGATCGAACGGCTCAAGCACGGAAATGAATCTCCCTGGATTTACGGGTTGATCGGGACTGCCTCGGCAGGGGTGCTCTCCACGCGGCTTCAGGATTTGCCGGTCATCGCGGTACTCCTTGTCCTTCTCGCCTGGGAACGTCGCCGTCAATGGCCGTCTCTCGCGATCCTCTTCCTCGTCTTTTTTGTTTCCATGGTGCCTCAGATGGTGGTCAACCGCATCAACCTCGGCTACTGGATTCCTCCTCCTTCGCACGCGCTTTCCTTCCTCACCCCGGGATTTCTTTTTCAACTGGGTTGGGCTCAAGGTATCCGTCTGGGACGGCTTTTTGCCGGTCCGGATTGGGGATTGATTCTGATGTTCCCCTGGCTGCTCTTCGCCTTGTTTGTTCCGCGACAGAAATGGCGCGAGCTTTGGCCGGTCTCCAGAATCTGGTTGCTCGCGCCGCTCCCCAGCCTCTTGATTGATGCCAACTGGATCGGCCACGGAGGCTCCTATGCGCATCGGTACGTGAGCCTCTTCGTCCTCGCACTGGGAGTGGCCGCCGCATGCGGTTTTGAGAGCCTGATGAAGAGACACCGCGGCCTACGTCTGGTCTCCACTTTAGGACTGGGGGCCGCGCTTTTCATCAGCCTGACGCACTTTGTCGCTTTCGAGAGTGATGAAAGTCGTCTGACGCTTGTCTACGGGCCTGTCTCGATGGAGGGGCCGGTCCGGCCGGAATGGGCGGCGGTGTTGGACCAGGATTACTTAAACGGCCGCTATTCGGCTAACGTCTATGAACTCTTCATCCATCCCCGGGAGTTGGTCCGTTGTTTCGGCGCGGCGCCTTTACCGCTTTATGCCGTCTTCAAGCTGGCGGAGCTTCGCCACCGCGCGCCCCCTCCGGCGGTCGGACGGTATCTGGACAAACACCGTATCGATTTCCGCTGCTATTGGAGATATTTTGGAAGTATCGTCCTGGCGAATGTGCTTCTAGGATGGCTGTGGATTCAGGGGGTTGGCCGCTTGCGGGCCAGAAGGAACACTTTATCCCCGGGATCGATATAGACCCGAAGTTTGGAGAGCCGGTTTTGCGCGACAGTCTGGCGCAGCCTCCGGGCCGGTGGAAGAACGGCGCTCAAGCGCTCCAATAGAAAATCCAGCCCGACATATTTGCCCGCGGTAGACGCTGCAACGACGTCGAAGCCGCACTCCCGCAAGGCCGCCTCCAGCACTTTTAGCGAATAGAAATAAATGTGTTCCGCGGGTTTGGCGTATTCCATCCAGAACCGCCCCATGACCCTGGCCAAAGGGCTCCTGAAATCAGGGGTGATGACGGAGAGCAACCCCTCGGGCTCCAGCAGCGCATGGATCTGTTCCAGGGCCTTGCGGGGATGCGGAAGATGCTCGATGACGTCCCAAAGAAGGACGGTTTGGAATGAACCGTCCGGAAAGAGGCCGTCATCGATCGTCCCGCAGCGCACCCGGTCTCCAAGGGATTGGCGGGCAACCTCCGCGGCATAACGCGAGGGCTCAAGGCCATAGGCATCCCATCCCTGTTTCAGCGCGTGTTCCACGGCAAAGCCGGCGGCACAGCCGATATCCAACAGCTTCCGGCGCGCCCCGGAAGCGGCCCAGCGCTCCATCCAGAAAAAACGTCGTTCAAAGGTGGCGGTGATATTCGGGCGGTCTGAAAAGTAGTCGACGTAACCGTGACGGGTGGAATTATCACTCTTGAAATAACGGGGTTCGGAGTAGAGCGCGTTCAGCGAGGCCGGTTTTAAGCGTGGAGAAACAAAGCGCATCCCGCAGCGGCCGCATTGCCAGATGCCAAATCCACTTTTATCAAAGACGCGGCGCGCCGGAGCCTCGCCGCAGTGAGCGCATGAAGCCGGCTCCATTTCATCGCCACCATCGATAACGGAGGAGTGTCCAGAACGCCATCACCGCGTCCGAGAAGCGCACTTTCTTCCCCTCGGCCACCGTCCGGGCACCGTAGCTGATGGGAACTTCATGGATGGGAATGCCGAGGCGGATCACTTTGGCGGTCACTTCGGGACAGAATTCAAAGCGCCGGCAATTGAGGGGAATATTTTGGATGACCCCGCGGTGGAAGGCTTTGTAGGCGGTTGCTTCATCGGTGATCCGCACTCCGTAGATCAGGCGAACGGCTAGGACCAAAAGTTTATTGACGAGCCGGTAGGGCCAGAGCATCCCTTCGGCGTGCCCCAGAAAGCGTGAACCATAGACGACGAGCGCCCGCCCCTCAATGATCGGGTCGACAAGAGACCGGATCTCCGCCGGGTTGTATTCCGTGTCGCCGTCCTGGATGACGACCACGTCTCCTGTAACATGTTGGAGCCCCAGTCGAATGGCGGAGCCTTTGCCGGTGTTTTTCGGGCAATGGAGCGTCTTAATCTCGGGGTGGTTCAGGGCTCGAAGCAATTCAGTCGTTCCGTCCGAGGAACCATCATCGACGATCACAAGCTCCCGTTCCAGCCCGGGGGCCAGCGGCGCCGCCAGCACCCTGTCCAGCACATGCGCGAGATGGCAAAACTCGTTATAAACCGGAATGATAATGGAAACCCGGCTGGTTTTCACTCGTGGGATTTCACTATCGTCAAGAGCCGGCAGCGGAGCAGGGGCGGCACTCAGAGTTGTAAACACGATAGGATTATATCACAGCGTTTCTGTCGGGAAGGTTCAGCCGCCAGGCTCTTTATTTTCCCGATGCAGCCAGATACCAGTCGATCGTTTTTTTTAAGCCGTCCTGCAGGGAAGTCCTGGCCTGGAAGCCAAATGCCTTGTGCGCCTGGGACGTGTCTAACATGCGCCGGGGCTGGCCGTCAGGCTTGCGGGTGTTCCAGACGATTTTACCCTTGTATCCGGCGAGGGAGGCGACCGTGTTGACAAGTTCCTGGATCGTCACCTCCTGGCCGACGCCGATGTTGACCGGATCCGCGCCGTTATAGCGTTCGGCGGCCAGGAGGATGGCTTCCGCCGCGTCTTCGACGTAGAGAAATTCTCGCGAGGGTTTGCCGCTGCCCCACACCTCCAGGACGTCTTGTTTGTTCTGAACGGCTTCGAGACATTTCCGGATCAGGGCCGGAATGACATGGCTGGTCTGCAGGTCAAAATTGTCGCGGGGCCCGTAGAGGTTGGCCGGGAGCAGATAAATAGCGTTAAACCCGTATTGCTGGCGGTAGGCCTGTGCCTGAACGAGGAGCATTTTCTTGGCCAGGCCATAAGGCGCATTCGTCTCTTCCGGATAGCCGTTCCAGAGATCCGTTTCTTTAAAGGGAACCGGTGTAAATTTTGGATAGGCGCAAACGGTCCCGACCTGGACGTACTTTTGGACCGCATAACGCCTGGCCTGTTCCATGAGTTGAATGCCCATGATGGCGTTGTCGTAGAAAAAACGTCCGGGCTCGGCCTGATTGGCGCCGATGCCGCCGCAGACCGCGGCCAGATGAATGATCATCGTCGGTTTTGTTTTTTGAAGAAGGGCTTCGATGACGGGAGCCTGCCGGAGGTCGATGTCCCGGCTGCGAGGCACGGTGATGTCGGGACATCCCAGCGCCTGGAGTTGCTCGACGACAAAGGATCCGAGGAATCCGGCCCCGCCGGTGACAATGACATGCTGGTTCTTCCAGAAAGGCGAGAGGTTTTTAGCGGGCATTTTAACGCGTTGCGCCTTGCGTCCCGGTGAGCTCCCGTTGTACGCGCTTGACGTCGGCATCGACCATCAGCTGCACCAATTCCTTAAAACGCACTTTCGGCGACCATCCCAGACTCTTCTTGGCCTTTGAGGCGTCTCCCACCAACAGGTCGACCTCGGTCGGGCGGTAGTAATGGGGATCGATCTTAACGTGGTCTTTCCAGTTCAGGCCGGCGTGACTGAAGGCTACTTCGACGAATTCCTGAACTGTGTGCGTTTCGCCGGTCGCGATCACGTAGTCGTCCGGTTTATCCTGCTGAAGCATCAACCACATGGCTTCCACATACTCCGGGGCATAACCCCAATCGCGCTGCGCGTTCAGGTTGCCGAGATAAAGGTGCTGATCGAGCCCGGCTTTGATGCGGGCGACTCCTCGTGAGATTTTCCGGGTGACAAAGGTTTCACCTCGTCGAGGCGACTCGTGATTGAACAGAATCCCGTTGCAGGCAAAGATGTTGTAAGCCTCACGGTAATTGACAGTCATCCAATAGGCATACACTTTCGCGCAGCCGTAAGGGCTCCGCGGATAAAAGGGCGTCTTTTCACTCTGCGGGGTTTGCTGCGCCAAACCGAACATTTCGCTGGAGGAAGCCTGGTAAAAACGGGTCGGCACGCCGCTGTCCCGGATGGCATCCAGCAGCCGCAGGGCGCCTAAGCCGGTCACATCGCCGGTGTATTCCGGGATATCAAAGCTGACGCGCACATGGCTCTGGGCGCCCAGGTGATAGATCTCGTCCGGTTTGATGAATTTTAAAAGTTGATTCAGGGCGCTTCCGTCGGTCAAATCGCCATAGTGCAGATGGAGCTGGGCGTTGGGCTGATGGGGATCGACATAAATTCCGCTGAGGCGGCCGGTATTAAAGGAGCTGGACCGACGGATAATGCCGTAGACGTCATAGCCTTTTTTGAGGAGAAATTCGGCCAAATAGGAGCCATCTTGCCCGGTAATTCCTGTAATCAGAGCTTTTTTTGCCATGTCAGTCCTCTTTCATTTTTCTGAGAAAATTATAGCGCATGGGCCTTCGGTGCGTGAGCATCACCCGGTTGATAATGGTCCGGCAGATGGTCAAAACATTCCGCCGGTGATCTGAAACAATTAAAGCGCAGCAGGTGGTAAAGAGCCGCCACACCGTCTTGCCAGTTGATTTTTTTCCCCTCAAGCCGCGTGCGCGGAAAATAGGAGATGGGGAGCTCATAAATGCGCGCCCGGGTCTTGGCGAGATAGGCCGTCATTTCAACTTCAATCCCAAAGCGTTTGGAGGTCAATTTCATGGCCTTCAATAAGTCGGCCCTGAAAACTTTATAGCAGGTCTCCATGTCGGTGAGATAGATCCCGGACAGGAGATTGCTGAGGATCGTCAACAACCGGTTCACAAAATAGTGATAGGTGCGGTGCACCTGCGGGCTGTTGTGTTTAAAACGGCTTCCGTAGACAACGTCGGCTTTACCGTCAAGGATGGGTTGAATAATCTGAGGGATTTCGCGCGGATCATATTCAAAATCCGCGTCCTGGATCATCACCAGATCCCCCCGGGCTTCGCGGATGCCGCGGATCACCGCGGAACCTTTTCCGAGATTTGTTTCTTGAGCCAGAACCTGGAACGAATACCGTGCGGCCAGAGACTGCAAAAGGGTCAGGCTTTTGTCAGTGGAATTATCGTCGATAAAAATCCACTCGCGATCAATCGGGCAGGGGGCCTTCATGAACGAGTCGATCAGCAATTCCAGCGTCGCTTCTTCGTTGTAAACCGGGACGATGATCGATAAGAGCGGCATCAGAGTCAAGGGGTCTTAAAGAAATCCCGGATGGCATCCGACACAGTGCCCACATCGTCCAGGGTCATGTGAGGATAGAGAGGGATGCTGACCATTTGCCGTGCTAATTGTTCGCTGTTTGGAAAATCCCCTTCCCGGCCTCCGTAGGGGCGCAGCGCCGGCAAAAGGTGCAGCGGAATCGGGTAATGAAGAGCGGACGAAATCCCGCGCTTCTGGAGAAACTCCCGCAGCGCATCCCGCCGTGGTGTTTGAAGGGCATAAACGTGATACGTGTGTTTACGCCCGGGGAGTTCCTTGGGTGTGGTGACCGGCAGCCCGGCCAGGCGGCGCGTATACTCCCGGGCCAGTTGAATCCGTCTGTCATTCCATTCATCCAGGTGACCGAGCTTCACGCGAAGAATGGCCGCCTGGATATCATCGAGGCGCGTGTTATAGGCCACTTCTTCGTGCTGGTACTTGATCTTGGCTCCGTGGTTCCGGAGTTGGCGGACGTGGTCCGCCAGTTCCTCATCGGAGGTGAGAACCGCTCCGGCATCGCCGCAGGCCCCGAGGTTTTTCGTTGGATAAAAACTGAGGCAGGCCAGCGTCCCAAAACTGCCGATCTTGCGGCCATTGAATTCACACCCGATGGCTTGTGCCATATCCTCGATGAGGGTCACGCCGGTTTCCTTGGCGATCGCCTGCAAGGCCAGGAGGTCCGCCGGCATCCCGTATAAATGAACGGCAATAATCGCTTTTGTTTTGGGTGAAATCTTCTTCCGGACTTCGCCCGCATCCAGAGCATAAGTGACCGGATCGATGTCGACGAAAATGGGACGGGCGCCCAGAAGGATGACGGGTTCAATGCTGCCGATAAAGGTCATGGCGGGGACAATGACTTCATCCCCTGGTTTGACACCGGCCGCACGCGCCGCGAGCCCGATCGCATCGGTACCGGAGTTTACGCCCACCGCATGCCGGACCTCACAGTAGGCGGCCAGCGTTTTTTCAAAACGGTCGCTTTCGGGTCCGAGCACATACGAACCACTGGAAAGGATCTTTTCCAGCAGCGGATCCAGTTCTTTTCGAATCAGCGTGTATTCCTGGCCGAGATCGCAGAGGGGGATCGTTTTCATTTGGTCTTAATCGCTTTCCTGAAGTACTCAATGGTTTTACGGAGTCCTTCGCTCAGTTCGACGCGGGGTTCCCAGTGAAGAAGTCGACGTGCTCGTCGAATATCCGGCTGACGGACCTTGGGGTCATCGACCGGCAGGGGGCGGTAGAGAAGGCGGCTTCGCGTTTTCGTCAAACGCTGGATTTCTTCCGCAAGCTCGTTCAGCGTCATCTCATTCGGATTGCCGATATTCACCGGTTCGTTGCATCTGGAGAGAAGCAGTTTGTAGAGGCCGTTGACGAGATCATCAACATAACAGAAACTTCGGGTTTGAGAGCCATCGCCATAGATCGTCAACGGCCTGCCGCGCAGCGCCTGGCTGATGAAGTTCGGGATGGCGCGGCCGTCGTTAAGGCGCATGCGCGGTCCGTACGTGTTAAAAATACGCACAATGCGGACCTGCATTTTGTGATAGCGGTGATAGGCCACCGTCATGGCTTCGGCAAAGCGTTTGGCTTCATCGTAAACGCCGCGCGGACCGATCGGATTGACATTCCCCCAATAGGTTTCAGGTTGCGGGTTTACCAGCGGGTCGCCATACACTTCCGACGTGGAGGCTAAGAGAAAAATAGCTCCCTTTTCTTTAGCCAGACCGAGCGCTTTGTGCGTGCCGAGTGCTCCCACTTTTAAGGTGGGGATGGGATGCTCCAGATAATCAACGGGTGAGGCAGGACTGGCAAAATGAAGCACCGCATCCACTTGACCGGGAACATGGGTAAAGTTGGTGACATCGTGCCGGATGAAAAGGAAGCGGTCATGGCCGAAAAGATGTTCGATGTTCCGCAGATCGCCGGTGATCAGATTATCGACGGCAATAACCGAGTGGCCTTTCTTCAAAAAAAAGTCGCACAAATGACTTCCGATGAATCCGGCGCCCCCCGTAATCAAGACTCGCATGCCGCCTCCCCCTTTCATTTCACGCGTCCCATGTCGTGATATTCAAAGCCTAGATCGCGTATCCGTCCCGGCTCATAGAGGTTCCGGCCATCGATGAGGACAGGATGCGTCATCAAGCGTTTGATCCGTTTGAAATCCAGAGTTTTAAATTCCGGCCATTCGGTCATGAGCGCCAGGCAGTCGGCCCCTTGCGCGGTCTCGTAGGGCGTCCGGCAGAACGTCACATTCTTCAAGACGGTCTCGGCTTTCTCCTGCGCCACGGGATCATACGCGCGGATGCGCGTTCCGAGATTCTGGAGGCGTTCAATAATGTCGATCGAAGGAGCGAAGCGGATGTCATCGGTATGCGCTTTGAACGCGATGCCGAGAATACCGATGGTCTTCCCTTTCAGAATCCAGACCGATTCCTCGATCTTTTTCACAAAAAGGGCCCGTTGCTGTTCATTCACTTCTTTGACGGTCCGGAGCAGGTCGAAATCATAACCCACCTTGCGGGAAATGTAATGAAAGGCTTCGAGGTCCTTCGGCAGGCAGAAGCCGCCAAAGCCGATGCCGGCGTGCAGGAAAGACCGGCCGATACGGGGATCGAGTCCCATGCCGTCGGCGACTTGCGTGACATCGGCTCCGACCAGTTCGCAGACACGCCCGACCGCGTTAATAAAGGAAATCTTTGTTGCTAGAAAAGAGTTGGAAGCATGTTTAATGATCTCCGCGCTCTTGAGATCCGTGACAACGATCTTGGCTTTCAGCGGGGCATACAACTCCGTCATGATTTTCCGTGCACGTTTGGATTTCACGCCAATCACCAGGCGGTCCGGATGCAGGAAGTCTTCGATGGCGGTGCCTTCGCGCAGAAATTCCGGGTTGGAGACAATATCGAAGGGAATCTGTTTTTTGTTGTAGCGCATGATCGTCCGTTCGACTTGTTCCCCTGTTTCCACCGGGACGGTGGATTTTTCCGCTACCACGGTGTAATGGCGGAGATTCAGCGCGATCTCGCGGGCCACCGATTCGATAAAGGTCAGGTCCGCGGATCCGTCGGGGCGTGGCGGGGTGCCCACCGCAATAAAAACAACCTGGGCTTTTTGAACGCTCTCGGCCAGTTGCCCGGCGAAGGAAAGCCGTTTGGCTTTAACATTTTTGGAAACCAGCTTCTCCAGCCCGGGTTCGTAAATGGGGATTTTGCCTGCTTTGAGCGCGCTGATTTTCTCCGGATCATTATCCACGCAGACAACCCGGTGGCCAATTTCGGACAGGCAGGCGCCGGTGACAAGACCGACGTATCCGCATCCAATCACGCAGACATTCTGAGATTTCATAGGGAGATCCTGACTTTCGAGAAGTGTTTTTCTAACGCTTCTTTCCAGGGACGGAGCGGTGGAAATCCGTCGATGCGCCAGGCGAGATTTTGAAGCCCGGAAAAAGAAGGTCTGGACGCCGGTAACCGGATATCGGCCAAAGCGAGTTTTTGAAGTTTTGCATACCCGGAGCGCCGATGGATCCGGAGCACTTCCTCGGCCAGTTCCACCCGGGAGCAGAAGCCGGTGTTTGTGAGATGAACGATGCCGAAATGATGGCTATCCGCCAGACGAAGCATTCCTTCGGCTAAATCCGGGGTATAAGTCGGGGCGCTCACCAGGTCGGTCGCCGCTTGAATTGGTTGGCCATCCTGCGAGCGGCTGGCCACCTGATCGATCCAGGTCGGTCGCCCGGGTCCGAAGAGCCAGGACGTTCGCACAATAAAAAACTTGTTGAGCAGTTGTTCGACAAAAAGCTCGGCCCAGCGTTTGGATTCTCCATAGTGGTTGATCGGACGGGTCGCATCAAACTCGCGGTATCCGTCTTGGGGTGCGGACTGGCCGTCAAAGACATAGTCCGATGAAACGTTCATCAGGACCGTATCGAACCGTTGGCAGGCCAGCGCCAGGTTGCGCGTGGCCAGGGCGTTGCCCTGGTACGCCTCGTCTGGGTGGGTTTGCGCGCGGTCGACGTTATTATAGGCGGCACAATGAATGACCCAGTCGGGATTCAGGCGTGTCACGGCGGCATAGGTGTGTGCCGCATCGGTTAGATCAACGGATTGCCATTGGGCGGTGCCGACGTGCGGCGGTTGGTTCCGTCCGACGGCGAAAAGCTCATGGTGTTCGCCGAAGACGCGCCAGACCTCCTGTCCTAAAAGTCCCCCCGCTCCCGTCACAAGTACTTTCACGCCATCCTCCGCGCGTATTGTTTGGTGTGATAAGCCTTATAAACCCTGCACCGCCGCAGGATGGGTTCCCACCAGGACCGATGGCCCAGGTACCAATCCACTAAATCGTTTAGACCCTGCCGGAAATCAACCGTCGGGCGCCACCCGAGTTCTCTGTGCATTTTCTGAATGGACATCGCATAGCGCCGGTCATGGCCGGGGCGGTCTTTGACAAGGCGAATTAAAGACTCGGGTTTACCCAGACGCTTCAGCAGCGTTTTGACAACCGCCAGGTTGGTGGTTCCCTTTCCGGTGCCGATGTTGTAAATCTCCCCCAATCGTCCGCGCCGCAACACCCTTTCAATTCCCGTGCAATGATCCGAAACGTGCAGCCAGTCGCGGACGTTGAGGCCGTCCCCATAAAGCGGGAGCGGCTGGCCGAGCAGCGCATGCGTGATAAACAGCGGCAAAAACTTCTCCGGATATTGATAAGGGCCGTAATTGTTGGCCGCGCGGGTGATGAGGACCGGCACGCCGAAGGTGCGGCGATACGCCAGTACCAAGTGATCGGCCGCGGCTTTGCTGGCGGAGTAGGGGCTCGAGGGTTCTAAAGAATCGGTTTCGAGGGAAGCCCCTTTCAAAACGTCGCCATAAACTTCATCGGTAGAAATTTGGAGAAATTTTGGTGTCTTGGCTTTGCGAACCGCTTCCAGAAGCACCTGGGTTCCGATGACATTGGTGGTTAAAAAAGGCGCCGCGTCTTGAATGGAACGGTCCACATGCGTTTCCGCCGCGAAATTAATGATTGCATCCATTCCCTTCACCAGCCGTTCCACGAGCGAGGCGTTGGCGATATCCCCTCGGATAAAACGGTAGCGTTTGTTTTTGGAAAACTCGCGCAGGTTGTCGAGGTGGCCGGCGTAGGTGAGCTTGTCCAGGTTCAGGATCAGCTCGATATCCCGACGGCTCATCATGTGACGGATGAAATGCGAGCCGATAAACCCGGCGCCGCCGGTCACGAGAAGCTTCATGACGGTCTCTTTTCGATGAACCACTCCCACGTTCGCCGCAATCCTTCTTCAAAGCTGACGCGGGGTTTGTATCCAAGAATCTTTTTCGCTTTTCGGATGTCGGCCCACGTTTTGCGAATGTCTCCGGCTCGACGGGGTAAAATGTGTCGCTTTAGCGGATGTCCAATCAGGTGCTCCAAAACCCGAATGATGTCCAAAAGAGAATTGTTCGCGCCGCAAGCCACATTGAAAAACTCTCCAGATGCCGCAGGCGAGACGGCAGCTAGAAGACTGGCCTGGACCACATTTTCGACATAGGTAAAATCCCGCGACTGCCGTCCGTCCCAGTGGACTTCCAACGGGTTCCCCATGAGCGCCGATTGCATGAATTTCGGGATAACTGCCGCGTACGGTGAGTCAGGATGTTGGCGCGGACCAAACACGTTGAAATAACGCAGACAGACCGTATCCAACCCAAAGGTCTTTGCAAAAACGATACAGTACATTTCCGCGGCCAGTTTTGAAACGGCATAGGGTGATAAAGGCGACGGGCGCAAATCTTCCGGTTGAGGGAAAGTCTTATTATCGCCGTAAACAGATGAAGAGGACGAATAGATCAAACGTTTGACCTTGGCCTCCCGGCTGGCCTGAAGCAGGTGCAATGTCCCGCTTACATTAACGTCATTGGTAGCGGCTGGGTTGTGGATAGAGCGTTCAACCGAGCGCAAGGCTGCGAGATGAAAGACATAGTCTACACCCTGGACCGCGCGGCGGAGGTCTCGCTCGTGACGCAGGTCCCCCTGGATGAGTTGAATGCGCTTGAAAACCGGGGCGAGATTCTCTTTGCTCCCGGTGCTGAAATTATCGAGGACGCGGACCGTATCGCCACGCCGAACCAGCGCTTCGACAATATGCGACCCGATGAATCCGGCGCCGCCGGTAACCAAAGCCTTCATTTCAAAAACTCCTTAAGAAGTAGCGCCATTTTACATTATTTGGAGATTATTTGACGGTGGTGTAGACGGGCAAAAACGGTTCGAGCGCCGCGAGCGATTGCGCGGCGGCATCTTTCGCGGACAGGACCGGTTGTTGCCCTGGCCATTGAATGTTAATCTGAGGGTCATTCCACAGAAGTCGCAGTTCACTGTCCGGATCATAGAAATCAGTGACCTTATACTCCACTTCAGCGATATCGCTGAGGGTATAGAAACCATGGGCGTAACCGGGCGGGATATAGAGCATCTTAAAGTTATCCGAAGAAAGAGTGAGCGCAAACCATTTTTTGTACGTGGGTGAACCCCGTCGGACATCCACCGCAACGTCATAAATTTCTCCGGCGAGGACTCTGACCAGCTTTCCCTGAGGGTGCTTGAGTTGCGCGTGCAGTCCGCGCAGTGTGCCTTTCGATGATTTGGAGTGATTGTGTTGAACGAAGGGGTCCGGGATGCCGTTTTCAGCAAAAAGGCTTGCCCGGTAGGTCTCGAAAAAAAATCCCCGGCTATCCGAGAAAACATGCGGGTCGATCAAAATAACGCCCGGCAGCGGCGTTTTTATAAATTTCATTGATCAGGTTTGTTCAGCATGTCCAGGAGGTATTGGCCGTAATCGTTTTTGGTCATCGGATCAGCGAGTTGCCGGACCTGGTCCGCCGTGATATAACCCAGGCGGTAGGCGATTTCCTCCAGGCAGGCGACCTGTAATCCCTGGCGGGCTTCAATGGTCTGAATGAAATTGGCGGCCTGCAGCAGGGAGTCGTGCGTGCCGGTGTCCAGCCACGCCGTTCCACGGCCCAGCATGACCACCTGAAGGGCTTTGTTTTTCAGATAGGTCTCATTCACGTGAGTAATCTCAAGTTCTCCCCGCGCCGAGGGTTTCAAGTGGGCCGCGATGTCAACGACCCGGTTGTCGTAAAAGTACAGCCCGGTCACGGCAAAAGGCGAGCGGGGTTTAATGGGTTTTTCTTCCAGGCTGATCGCCTGGCCGTTTTTGTCGAACTCAACCACCCCGTATTGTTCAGGGTTGCTGACCTGGTAAGCAAAAACCGTGGCGCCGGTTGTTTTCTCCCGGGCCTTCTGAAGGGCTTCTGAAAAACCGTGGCCGTAGAAAATGTTATCCCCCAGAATCAGGGCGACGGAGTCTTTTCCGATAAACTCCCGGCCGATCAGAAACGCCTCCGCAATCCCTCGGGGAGCGGCCTGCGTGGCGTAAGAGATGTTGAGCCCGATCCATCGGCCATCCTGAAGGAGGCGTTTAAACCCGTCCTGTTCATGAGGGGTTGTGATCACCAGGATGTCCCGGATGCCGGCCAGCATGAGGCTGGAAAGCGGGTAGTAGATCATCGGCTTGTTATAAATAGGAATGAGCTGCTTGCTCACCGCGCGTGTGAGCGGAAACAACCGGCTGCCCGTCCCCCCTGCAAGAATGATGCCTTTCATAGTGAGGAATGTTACTAAAAAGGACTCCTTCTGGCTACCGCGCCCACGCGCCGGCGCGCCAGGGATAGAATTGGGCTTCGAGATCTTTATCAGCGATGTCTTTGGCGGATTTGGGGCCGAATTTGAGATCGAACAGAATGGAATATTCCCGGGAATAGGGAGGACGATTGCGGTAAATAAACTGCGCCTGCCAGCAATGCATGTCACGTTTCACGATAAATTCGGAGCCGAACGAGGAGCTCTGACGCGTCGCTTTCTCTAAGCTTGACGCGGGGACAAAGGAATTGAGGGACGTATCCACCCGCCAGCCGGGACTGAGATAAAATCCCAGGGTGTTATTCCACGTCAGCACACCCGCCTGCCCGCGATTGTAAAGCAGACTGGTCTCCATAATTGTCCGGTACATCCCCCTGTAGCGGGCGGATGCTTCCCAGAGCGACGTGCGGATCGGATGGTAGTTGAGCTGATAGCGGGCAAAATACTCCACGGTGGAACGAAGGGGTGTGAGCGTCATTTCGGTTGTCCATGGATCCACGCGGCGTTGACGGTAAGCGTTGGGATCCTCATCCGCCAGCCGGCGCAGATCGTAGCCGGAATAGCTTCGGAACAAGAGGGCCCGCGAAGGCCGCAAATAGGCCAGCCAGTTCAGATGATGGGTTTCGATGCCTCCATCGGCCAGCTTGCGGTCCAGGGCTGTTCCGTTCGGCGCCAGGCGCGCGGTCAGGTTGTAGGTCTGATCCAGCGTCAGGGAAGAGAAGGGCCGGTAGCGAAGCGTCTCATTGGTTCCGGCGCGTCCTTGAAACCCGCGGAACAAGCCGGTCGGAATGACGGTGGTCGTCGAACCCGCCGGCGGCCGGGGAGCCGGGTCCCGTTTGTCCTGCCAGTGCAGCTGAGGGACCACGGCGGCGGTCAGGTTCCACTTCCGCGAGAGCGGGATGGATTCCGTCAACGTAAACGAATGATCCATGTGGGTATGTATTTTTTCATCCTGCCTTAAGTACGTGTTCCCGATGGTTGAATTCATGTTGAACATCACGGGACCAATGTGTTTTCCGGGCGGAGCGGCCAGAACGGTTGTGGTGGAGGGCGCGAGGGCTGTTGAGGTCGAGGCGGCTGCGCCCGGGGCTTGTTGGGTTCCCTCGTTCCAAAGCGGAATCTGGAAAAGCGTGAAATCAAAACGGGGAAGCGCCGCCTTCTGCACGTGGGTCTCAGCGAAAAGGCCGTTATCTCCGGGATCCGGGGATTGCAGGTTTTCAACCACCAGGCGCTGGCTCGTTTTCTCCTTAGAACGCGTCAGGGCGACCGAGCTGATAATGTCATTCACCGACTGATTAATGTCCTGCGCAAAGTACTGATTATTGAAGGAAACATTTTTGCGGAGGTTCACATTGGACTGAAGACTAATCGTCGGGGAGAGCTGCTGCCAGTGGTAGCTGCGGATCGTATACTGCGGGGCCCTGGGCGAGCCCACCTGTTCGGGGTTGCCCTTCGGATCAATGTAGTAACCAAAAAGAGAACCCTTCAGTTTACCCGGCGACTGATAAGTCAGTTCATTGCCGACGCCGTTGCCGGCGATATCGTAATGGTCGAATAAAATCTTATCGTAGACATCATCCGTGAAACGCATCGTGGTCGTTGTCTTCGCGAAGGTTCCGTTCGCGCTGTCGTTCCCCGGCTGGGCTTGGAAGGTGACGCGGCGCTTATCGAGGTATTTGTACACAAAGGGCGAGTACATCACAGGCACCTGGTCGGCATAAGCGATGTTATTCCAGGCCCAGAAGAGGCGGTCCGGAACCAGATGGACGCGGCTGGAACGCAAATGATAATGCGGATCGATGAGTTCGCAGCTGGTGAAAGCCGTTTGCCGACCCGCATAGTAATCCTTGTCTTTTTCCCAGTTGGCGCCCTGAAAAAGCCAGGGAGAACCGTATCCAATGGCGTTGCTCGTCGTTCCTTTTTCCGACATCAAATCGTAATCCATCACATCCCCGGCCAGAAGGGAGTCTTTCTCCCGAAGAATGACATGTCCTCGTGCCTGCAGACGTTGATGGACCCGGTCATATCGGAGGAAGTCGGCCGAAAGGGTTGAGCTGGTCTGAACGACCACCACGTGTCCCTCGGCGGTGATTTGTTCGCTGGCGTCGACAAAGTCAATCAGGTCGGCCGAGATATCGAACGGCTGATGGGCGTTAAAAGCGAAGGCGGGGATGCACCAAGACAACAGGGCCAGGACGATCGGTACGCTGTTGCGCCCCGTGCAATGATTAAGCGGACATCTCATGCGCCACCAGCCCGGCACCGACGATTCCCAAATCTTGGTCCAAGTCTGAAATGACGATGCGCACGGTAGAGGCCGGCACCGGGAAGCTTCGTTTTTTAATGGTCCGCTTCAGGGGCGTGAGCAGCAGGTTTCCGGCGCGCGAAAGGCCTCCCGCCAGCACGATCCATTCAGGATTCAGGATGTTGACCAGAGACGCCAGCGCTATTCCAAGGCGTTCCCCGGCTTGTTCCCAGATATGAATCGCCAGGGCATCCCCCTGGCTTGCCGCTTGCTCGATGAGAAGCGGATCGATTTTCGAGTGGTCTCCCTCGCAGAGTTTGGTGATCAACGACGTCTTTCCGGACGCGATGGCTTGCTTAGCTTCCTGCACCATGGCTTTCACCCCGATGTAGCGTTCGAGGCACCCTCGGTTGCCGCAGTTGCAGGGATGTCCTTCCGGGAAAAGCGTCATGTGGCCGATTTCTCCGGCCGTACCGGTGGCTCCCCGGTAGAGTTTTCCGTTGAGAACAATACCTCCGCCGATCCCTGTCCCAACGGTGACGCATAAGAGGTGGCGAATTTTTCGCCGCGCCTGCACTACGTAGGCCGCCCAGGCCGCGGCATTGGCGTCATTTTCAACGACGATCGGATATTTCAACCGGCGGCTCAGAAGCGCTTTCAGCGGGACATTGTGCCATCCGAGGTTCGGCGAGATCCGGACCACGCCGGTTTCCGGGGCCACGTCTCCGGCAGCGCCGATGCCGATCCCTGAGATTTTGGCGTTTCCGGCGGTGCCGATGAGTTCCCGCGCGTGTCCGGCGATTTGATTGATGACTTCCTTCGCATCCCGCTTTGAGGGAGTCGAAAAGCGGAAAGAATTAATAATTTCACCGGTGTGCGTGATCAGCCCTAGTTTAATACCGGTGCCGCCGAGATCGATGCCGAGCGTTAACTTTTTAGGCATAGTCCGCCTCCAAAACGGTTGATTTCTTTGTATTAATCCAAGGTTTAATCAATTGTCCTACTAAAGCCAAAGAACCAGTGACCACGAGCAACCCATCGTACGGTGTTTCCCGGCTCGCATGATCAAAAGCGTCTGCAGATGTTTTGTGAGTGGAAAGGCGCGCCAAGCCTTTCTTAAACGCTTTTCGAAGATCGCTCATCGGAAGGGCTCTGGAACCGGGCAACGAGCAGAGATAAATAGATTCGGCCATGGGTTGAATCATCGCAGCCATTGTTCGGTAGTCTTTGTCTCGATAAGTACTGAATACGAAGCTCTTTTGGGTGTTTCTGAAAGGTGATTCTTGCAGCGTATGAAGAAATTCTCTCATGGCGGCGGGGTTGTGAGCACCGTCAAAAAGGATTGGGCAACCATCCGTTCGAAAGATCAGATCAAAACGCCCCGGCCAATGCACGTTCTGAAGTCCGTCCTGGATGGCTTTCAATGGTATTCGAAACCCTTGTTTCTGCACCATCTCCAGTGTTCGCTGAGTCACAGCGGCGTTGTCCGCCTGGTGAGATCCAAGCAGGCCAAAAAGAAAGGGACAAGACGCCCCGTCCTTGCTCCAGTAATGAAGTTGTTGCCGGCCCTGGCGCCATAAGACGGGTCCCTGTTCGGTTCCAAAATCCCGATCCAGTTGGGAAAGCGATGAGAGGTTTTCGCGGGATTGCCTGGCAATCACCATGTGCCCGCCTCCTCGTACACCGGAGATGACCGGCACCCCATGTTTCAGGATGCCTGCTTTTTGAAGAGCGATGGCCCGCTCGTTGCTCCCCAACCATTGTTGATGGTCAATCCCAATGGAGGTAATGACGGTGGCCAGCGGATGCTCGACGGTGTTGGTCGCGTCCCAGAGCCCTCCCAGTCCGCATTCCAGAACGATCAGATCGACGGCGTTATGGTCGAAAGCCAGAAAACCGACCGCGGTCACGAACTCAAAATACGTGAGCCGGCACCGGCAGGATTTCTCCGCCGCCTGCACCTGAGCGGCCAGGCTCAGGAAAAGCGCGCTGGAAATGGGTTCACCGTTCATTCGAATACGTTCCGTGAGGTCAACGAGATGCGGCGAGGTGTAAAGTCCGGTGCGGTAGCCGGCGGCGCGCAAAACCGATTCCAGCGCGGCCGCCACGGAGCCTTTGCCGTTTGTGCCGGCGATATGGATCACCCGCCCTTTTTTCTGCGGATCACCCAGCTCGCGCAAAACGGCACGGATGCGTTCGAGTCCCGGCCGGATCCGAAATAGGCCGCGGCGGTTCAATTGTCGACTAAAGGCCTGATCACTCATCGCGTCATCATCCCGTTAGGCGGCGCCGGTGGGAGTTTGGAAATGAGCCAGTAGATCGCCCAGGAACTTTTTCAGCTGGGCGCGCGGAACGATGACGTCGATCATGCCGTGATCCAGAAGAAATTCCGACAGCTGGAAACCGTTCGGCAGCTGCTGGCGGATGGTCTGCTCGATCACGCGGGGGCCGGCGAAGGCGATGAGGGCTTTGGGCTCTGCCAGGATGATATCCCCCAGCATGGCGAAGGAGGCGGTCACGCCGCCGGTCGTCGGGTCGGTCAACAGCGAGATAAACGGAAGGCCGGCCGCATCCAAACGGGCCAGGGCCACGCTGGTTTTGGCCATCTGCATCAACGACAGGATGGATTCCTGCATGCGCGCGCCGCCGGACGCGGAAACGACGAGGAGCGGAACCCGGGCTTTGAGCGCGCGCTCAATCGCAAGCGTCACTTTTTCCCCGACCACGCTCCCCATGCTGCCGCCCATGAAGTCAAAATCGAGAAGGGCAGCGACCAGGGGACGCCCGTCAATGGTCGCCTCGCCGGCGACGCAGGCATCCGTCTGTCCGGTTTTTTTCTGGGATTGCTGGAGCCGTTCTGCATACGGCTGGATATCGGCAAACCCAAGAGAATCCACCGGCATGATTTTCTCGCCGAACTCCTTGAAGCTGTCTTCGTCGAAAAGAATGGCGATGCGTTCCCGTGCGCTCATCCGGAAATGCGCGCCGCATTTTGGGCAGACCTTCAGGTTTTCCGCCAGCTCTTTGTTGTAGATGATCTGCTCGCATTTATCGCATTTCGTCCAGACGCCGGCCGGGACCGGTTTCTTGCTACGGGGCGAAGGTTCAAGAGGCATGGGTCGTTCTCTCCTTTGCGTTTAAGGCCTTGTGCAGGGAACGAACATACCGCACCGCGCCTGCAAAACCATTGCTTTTGGATTTTTCGATCTCTTTGATGAGCGCTGATCCGATGATGACGCCGTCGGCGTACGGGGCCACGGCCTTGACGTGTGCCGGCGTTGACAAGCCAAATCCAACCGCGACCGGCTGGCGGCTGATCGCTTTAACCTTTTTCAAAAATCTTGAAAGCCCCGGCGACAGCGCGGAGCGGGCGCCCGTCACGCCGGTGAGGGACACCACGTAAAGAAAGCCGCGGGTCGCCTGCGCGATCATCCGGATGCGCTCCGAAGGGGTTGTGGGAGCCGCCAGATAGATCCGGTGAACCCCGTGCGACTGGGCGGGTTTGAAAAGCGCCGCTTCTTCCGGAATCATATCCGGGACAATCAATCCATCCACGCCACTGGCTTGCGCCTTCTGGAAAAAGCGTTCCACTCCCATGGCATAGACGGGGTTGCTGTACGACATGAGAATGATCGGCAGTTTTACCCGGGAACGGAGTTCCCGGACGGTTTCAAGAATCCACTCCAGCGTCACGCCGTTCGAAAGCGCCACCTGGGAGGCCCGCTGGATCGTCGGGCCGTCCGCGATGGGATCGGAAAACGGAACACCCAGTTCCAGAAGGTCCAGACCGGCCTCCTCCAGAAGCGGAATCAGGCGTTTCAGGCTGCTTTTGTTCGGAAAGCCGGCGGTGACGTAACCGATCAGGGCCTTGCGGCCTTTGGCTTTCAGCTGCTGAAACGTCTTGTCGATGCGGTTCATGAGGAGAACACCTTCGTTAAAATCGGCATGTCTTTGTCGCCCCGGCCCGACAGGCACAGAATCACGATATCCTTCGGTTTCAGCGTTCGCGCCAAGACCTTCAGATAGCCGATCGCATGCGCGGGTTCCAGCGCCGGCAGAATGCCTTCGGTTTTACAGAGAAGATCAAATCCCTCGAGCGCCATTTTGTCATCCGCTGAAACATAAGTGGCGCGTCCGGAGTCTTTGTAAAACGAATGCTCCGGTCCCACGCCGGGATAATCAAGGCCCGCGGAAATCGAGTGCGTTTCCATAACCTGTCCGTGTTTATCCTGAAGCAGATAACTGAACGCTCCGTGCAGAATACCCCGACGGCCCTTCGCCAGAGAGGCCGCGTGCTGACCGGTGTTCAGCCCGCGCCCGGCGGGTTCCACCCCGATCATTTTGACGCTTCGGTCCTTGTAAAAGGGATGAAAAAGCCCGATGGAGTTCGAACCCCCGCCGACGCAGGCGGTCAAGACGTTCGGAAGGCGTCCTTCGGCTTCCAAAATCTGTTTTCGAGCTTCCCGGCCAATAATGGATTGAAAATCCCTCACCATCTGCGGATACGGGTGAGGCCCCACGATCGAGCCGATCACGTAGAACGTTGATTGAACGTTGGTGACCCAGTCCCGCATGGCTTCGTTGATAGCATCTTTCAATGTACGGGTTCCGGTTTTTACGGGGATAACGCGCGCGCCCAGCCGTTCCATGCGAAACACATTCGGGGACTGGCGTTCGATATCCTCTACTCCCATGTAGACGTCGCAAGGCAAACCCAGAAGCGCCGCGGCGGTGGCGGTGGCCACGCCGTGCTGGCCCGCGCCGGTTTCAGCGATCACGCGTGTCTTGCCGAGGTGCTTGGCCAGCAGCGTCTGCGCCAGCGCGTTATTGATTTTGTGGGCGCCGGTGTGGCAGAGGTCTTCCCGTTTGAGATAAATCCGCCCGCGCCCCAGTTTCTGGCTCAGACGCTGGGCGAACATCAAAGGGGTCGGGCGACCCACGTACGTCCGCAGGTAGCCGCGAAGTTCTTTTTGAAAAGCGGGATCGCGCCGGGCCTGGTCATACGCTTTCGCCAACTCAAGAAGAGGCGTCATCAGCGTTTCAGGGACGAATCGTCCGCCGAACGAACCGAAGTAGCCTCGCCGATTCGGGAGAGACGGATGCTTCATTTGGCGGCCCTTGCTGTTTGAATGAAACGTTTCATCGCTTCGTAATCCTTTCGTGTGGGCGTGCGCTCAACCCCGCTGCAGACGTCGACCGCCGGAGGATGGAGTTGTTTGATCGCCTGCGCGATGTTGTCGGCGTTCAGCCCTCCGGCAAGGAACCAGGGCTTCGTCAGAAAAGAGGCATTCTGCAGCCACTCCCAATTGAACGCTTCGCCGGTTCCGCCGGGCATCTCCGGTGTCTTGTGATCAAACAGGAAGAAATCCGCAACACCCTCATAGGGCGAAAGCTCCGCGGCTTCGAGCGGTTTCTCGATCGCCAACGCTTTGATGATTTTAACGCCCAGCGCTTTCACGCTCCGGCAATACTCCGGTGTTTCCTGGCCGTGGAGCTGCACAACCTTCAGCGGAACCTTCTGGACGAATTTCGTTAAGGACTCCAGCGGTTCATCGACAAAAAGCCCGACCACCGTCACAAAAGGCGGGATTTGCGCCGCCATCTCTTTGGCGTATTTCAGCGACACCTTACGCGGGCTTTGCGGGTAAAAGTTGAGCCCGATGTAATCCACGCCTAAGTTCGCCGCCCACAGGGCGTCCTGCGAATTGGTAATCCCGCAAATCTTCACTTTGATCATGATTGACCGACCTCGACAAATCGCCGGACCAGGTCTTCCGGATGAGGATCCCGCATCAACGTTTCCCCGATCAGAACAGCTTGGGCTCTCCAGTCGCGTATTCTTTTCAGATCATCCGGCGCCTGGATGCCGCTCTCGACGACAATTGTACAACCCTTTGAGGGAATTCTCGGAATTAAGCGCGCGGTGGTCTGGAGATCCACCTCCAGCGTATGGAGGTTCCGGTTGTTGATTCCCAAAAGCGTCGCACCGGCCAAAAGAGCCTGGTCGAGCTCCTGTTCGTCATGGACTTCGACGAGGGCGTCAAGCCCCGCTTCCTGAGTGGCTTGAAGAAAATCCTTTAACCGGGAACCGGAGAGGATGGCGACGATCAGCAGGATCGCATCGGCCCCCAGGCTCCGGGATTCGGGGATTTGGTACGGGTCGACGATGAAATCTTTCCTCAGAAGCGGCAGGCGCGTAGCCAGACGGGCCACTTCGAGCAGCTGCGGCGATCCGTGAAAATACGATTCCTCCGTCAAGATCGAAAGGGCTGAGGCGCCTCCTTTTTCATAAGCCTTCAGGCGGCCCTCAATGTCATTTTCTTTTCGAATCAGGCCGGCGGACGGCGAGGCCTGCTTGAGCTCCGCAATCAGGCTGACGCCCCGGGAACGCCAGAGCGACGTTCCGAAAGATCGGACCGGATCGGAGCGGTCACGTTGGCGGAGCGACGAGAGCGGGTGGGACAGCTTCAGAGCGTCCACGCGCTTCTGCGTTTCTTCTGTAATGTGATTGAGAAAATCACTCATCGGGCGCCGGCCCTTCGCAGGTGTTTGCGTAAAGCGTCCAATTTACCCAGGGCTTGCTTGCGGTCGATCGCCGCTGTCGCGGCTTCATAAGCTTCCGGAAGCGACAACGCCTGGGCCCCATTCGTGAAGCGGGACGCCGCCGCAATGACCGCCGCCGCATTCAGACAGGCCGCCTCCCGATACGGACCCGGTTCGCCCTGCAGAATGGCTAAAAGGATTTTCGCGTTCTCGTCCGCGCTTCCCCCCTTCAATTCCTGCCCAGGCCGGGTTTTGATGCCGAAATCTTCCGGGCGCCACTCGGTCAGCGTGACGGAGCCATTCCGGATTTCAGCCACTTGTGTGGGGCCGGAGAGAACCATCTCATCATGACTCTGCCCGTGAACCACCGCTCCCTCGCGGATTCCCAGTTGAACGAGGACTTCCGCGACCGGTTTGAGCCAAGCCGGATCATAGACCCCGATCAGCTGGACGTGCGGGTTGGCCGGGTTCGTCAGCGGTCCAAGTAAATTGAAGATCGTGCGTACGCCCAGCTCTCGGCGGACCGGCATCGCGTGCCGCATCGCGGGATGAAACGACGGCGCAAAAAGAAACGCCAGGCCGATTTCCCGCAAGCACTTCTCGGCAATTTTGGTGTTGCTTTCGACTGGAAGTCCCAGCGCTTCCAGGACATCGGCTGAGCCGGCACGGGAAGACACCGAACGGTTGCCGTGCTTGGCCACGGTCAGGCCGCTTCCGGCGGCGATGAACGCCGCTGCTGTAGAAAGATTGAATGAACACTGGCCGTCCCCACCGGTCCCGCAGGTATCAACGATCGGACGGGCGTCGCAGTGGACGCGGATCGCGGCGGCGCGCATGGCTTCGGCCGCGCCGGTGAGTTCATCGACGGTTTCCCCTTTGACGCGCAGCGCCATGAGAAAGCCGGCGATCTGTCCGGGAGGCACTTTTCCCTCCATGAGTTCTTGAATGCTCTGACGCGCTTCCTCGCGCGAGAGCGACTGCCGGCCGGCGATTTTTTGAAGGGCTTGGGCGAAGGTCATTGCTTTTTGGGGGTCTTCAGCGTTAGAAAATTAGCCAGCAGTTGTTTCCCCTCCGTCGTCAGAATCGACTCGGGGTGGAATTGAACGCCTTCGAGCGCCGGGATCTGTTTGTGGCGCAGGCCCATGATTTCGCCTTCTTTGGTCCAGGCGCTGATCTGCAGGCACGACGGCAGGCTGTCCCGTTCGACGAGTAAGGAGTGGTAGCGTGTGGCCTCAAAGGGATTGGACATCCGGCGAAAAAGCGTTTGGCCGTCATGGAGAATCGGGGAGGTCTTGCCGTGCATGAGACGCGCGGCGCGGACGATCTTGCCGCCATAGGCATAGCCCAGAGCCTGATGGCCCAGGCAGACACCCAGTACAGGAATACGTCCGGCAAAATGGCGGATGGCCTCGATGGAAATGCCGGCGGTTGTCGGATCGCCGGGACCGGGTGAAATCAGCAGGTGGGACGGGTCGAGCTGCGCGATTCCCCGAAGGGTGATCGCGTCGTTCCGGAAGACCTGCACGCTCTCCTCCATTTCCTGGAGGTACTGAACGAGGTTGTATGTGAAGGAATCGTAGTTGTCGATGACTACAATCATGGTTCGACTCCGTGGTTCGACAAGCTCACCACACTGAGCATAGTCGAAGGGCTCACCATGACCCTGAGTGAAATCGAATGGGTCATGAAAGTTCCCGTGTCTTTTGAATGGCGGTAAAAAGCGCAGCGGCTTTCTGTTCGCACTCCCGCTGTTCGTTCTCCGGTACCGAATCCGCAACGATTCCGGCGCCCGCCTGCATGTAGGCTGTTTTCCCGCGGAACACGAGGGTCCGGATGGTGATCGCCATATCCATATTGCCATTGTAGGAGAAGTACCCGACCGCGCCGCCGTAGGGGCCCCGGCGGTCCGGTTCGAGTTCTTCGATAATCTCCATCGCCCGGATCTTGGGCGCGCCGGAAAGCGTGCCGGCGGGAAAGCAGGCTTGAAAGAGATCAAAGGCATTGGCGTCTTTCCGCAGACGCCCGGAGACCGACGAGACCAGATGCATCACGTGGGAGTAGTTCTCGATCGTCATGAGTTCCGGCACGCGCACAGAGCCCGGCTCGCAGACGCGGCCTAAATCGTTGCGTCCCAGATCGACGAGCATCAGGTGCTCGGCCCGTTCCTTCGGGTCCTTGAGGAGCTCTTCGGCTAAGCCAGCGTCCTCCTCGGGTGAGGCGCCGCGATGCCGTGTGCCGGCGATGGGTCGTGTGACCGCCTGATTTCCCTCTTTCCGGACCAGGATCTCCGGAGAGGATCCCACGATGTCGAAATCAGGGAAGTGCAGGTAGTACATGTAAGGTGACGGATTCACCGTGCGCAGCGCCCGGTAAACCTCAAAAGGAGGCGCGCTGGGTTCGATCTTCCAGCGTTGGGAGAGAACCACCTGGATAATGTCCCCGGCTCGAATATACTCTTTGGCTTTCCGTACCGCGGTTTCATAATCGTTTCGGGAACCCAGCGGTTTCGGAGCCCCGATTTTTGACGGCCTGGATGTGGCGCGCGGGTCGGAACGGTCATGAATGCGTTTCATCTGGCGGTCCAACGCGCGCAGGCCTTCCCGGTAAAGACGCTCAAGCGTCTGCTGCGAAGGCCTTTTTTCCGGAATAAAAACATTGGTCATCACACGGGCCGTCTGCGAAAGGCGGTCAAAGATCACCAGGTCTCCGGAGAATTGAAAAGCTCCCGTGGGGAAGCCCAGGATGTCGGCGTTTTTGCGGGGCAACCGCTCGAAGAATCGAACGGTGTCGTAGTCCCAGTAGCCGACCGCTCCGCCCCAGAACAACGGCAGTTCGGGCAAATCAGGGGCCCGGTATTGGGAAAACAGTTTTTTCATGTCCTGCACCGGATTGGATGTGGTCCAGCTCCGGGAGCGCGGCCCTTCTTTGAACGTCAGACGGGACTCCCGGCAGGTGAAGAGCGCGTGCGGGCGGGTGCCGACAAAGGAATAGCGGCCGAAACGTTCGCCCCCTTCCACGCTTTCCAGGAGATAGGAATGGTCTTCTCCCCGGCTTAACCGTTCATAGACTGAAACGGGCGTGACCCGGTCTACGAGGGTCTCCCGGCTGAGCGGGATCACGTTGCAGCGCCGGGCAAGGCGTTTAAAGTCTTGTAAAGAAGGTGTTGTCATTTAGTGTCCGTATACTTTTTTTGGATCAAAGACAGGTTTCCCGGTCACCTGAAGACGGTCGCCCGGCATGACTTTTCGGTAGAAACACGAGCGATGGCCCGTGTGGCAGGCCGCCTGACCGATCTGTTCGACTTTGACCAGCAGGCAGTCCCCGTCACAATCAATCCGCATCTCTTTAACTTTTTGAATATTGCCGGAACTTTCCCCTTTGAGCCAGAACGACTGACGCGAGCGGCTCCAGAAGACGCTTTTCTTCAGGCGCACGGTGCGCCGGACCGCTTCCTTGTTCATGTAGGCAACCATTAAAACCGTTCCGTCTTTGGCGTCTTGAACGACCACGGGGATGAGTCTTTTGTCGTCAAATTTGAGATTCTTATAGAGATTCATGGTTATAGTCTTACGGGAATTCCTTTCTTATGGAGATAGCGCTTCAAATCCTGGATCTTGAGCTCGCGCAAATGAAACAGCGAGGCGGCCAGCGCCGCATCCGCCCGCCCGCGCGCAAACGCTTCGTAAAAATGGTTCAACGTTCCGGCCCCTCCGCTGGCAATCACCGGAATCCGGACGGCGCGGCTTAAACGGGAGAGCAGCTCCAGGTCGTAGCCGGCCCGTGTCCCGTCCCGGTCCATGCTCGTCAAAAGGATCTCTCCGGCTCCCAGCTTCTCCACGCGCCGGGCCCAGGCGATGGCATCCAGACCGGTGTTTTTTCGGCCGCCGTAAATATACACATCCCAAGCCGCGCGTCCGGGTCGTCGTTTCGCGTCAATGGCGACGACGATGCATTGAGAGCCGAAGCGTCTGGCCCCTCGAGAGACGATCGAGGGCTGCTGCACGGCGACGGTATTGAGAGACACCTTGTCCGCTCCGGCATTTAAGAGAGCCCGGATGTCCTCGAGCGTCCGAAGGCCGCCCCCGACGGTCAGCGGGATAAATACCTGTTCCGCTGTTTGGCGCACCACGTTCAAGAGGATGGGGCGTTTCTGAGCAGAAGCGGTGATGTCGAGAAAGACCAGCTCATCCGCCCCCTCGCGGTCATAGCGTCTGGCCAGCTCAACCGGGTCGCCGGCATCCCGCAGATTTAAAAACCGGGTGCCTTTGACCACCCGGCCTGCATCCACATCCAGACACGGAATAATGCGTTTGGCCAGCATCTCTAGGAAGTCACCCGGAGAGCTTCTTGAAGAGTAAATTTCCGGTCGTACAACGCTTTACCGACCACCACCGCGGAGAGTCCCTGGTTCTCGTACTCTCGGAGCGTAACCAAATCGTCTACGCTGCTGATGCCTCCTGAAACGGTTACGGGAACCGGAGTCGCGGCGGCCAGGAACTCTCTGATGCCGGCGATATTGGGGCCGGTCAGCGTTCCATCCTTGCGCGTGTCCGTAAACAGAAACCGCATGACGCCCAGGTCCTTCATCCGTTGCGCCAGGTCCACGAAACGGATACTGGAAATTTCTTTCCAGCCCGCCACGGTCACAAAATCCTCGGCCACATCGATACTCACGGCGATCGCCGGTCCGAAGCGTTCCACCGCCTGTTTGACAAGGGCCGGGTTATAAACAGCAACGGTTCCCAGGATCACGCGGTCCGCGCCGGCGGCGATCGCCGCTTCGATGGCTGCCATGTCTCGGATACCGCCTCCCAACTGGATTGGAATCTTGACCAGGGCCTTCATCCGCTCGACCTTGTCGAGATTGGCGGGTTTCCCCTGGAAAGCGCCATCCAAATCCGCCACATGCAGCATCTTCGCGCCGCGCGATTCCCAGATGGTGGCCATTTCAACGGGATCTTTCCAGTAAATGGTTTCTTCCGACTCTTTTCCCTGATAGAGACGAACGCAGCGCCCGCGGCGAATATCAATGGCTGGAATTACGAGCATGATCGCACCTGGTGAACGAAGTTCCGGAGTAAACGAAGACCCTGATCGCCACTTTTTTCCGGGTGGAACTGGGAGGCGAAGCAATTCCCTTGTGCGGCCGCTGAACAGAATGTTTGCCCATACAACGTAGTCGCCGCGATCACTTGTCGATCGTTGGGTTGCGGAAAATAGGAGTGTACGAAATAAAAATAATCGTTTAAACCCAATCCTTTTAGCCAAACGTCTGTTTTTGCCGGCCCGCGGCGGAAGGTGTTCCAGCCCATATGGGGAACCTTCAAAGACCGCATGCTTTTTTCGCGAAAACGGATGACGGAGCCTTTAAAAAAGCCCAATCCCCGCAGACCCGGGTTTTCTTCGCTGCACTCGAAGAGGAGTTGGAGGCCGAGGCAGATACCGAGAAAGGGTTTGTTCTGTGCCAGCGTGTCCTGGAGGGGAGCCCACAGTCGCCCGGCCTTCAGACGTTTGACGGCTTCTCCGAAGGCGCCCACTCCCGGCAGGACAACACCCGCGGCGCCGCGAATGACCTGCGCCGTGTCTGTCACGAGCGCGTTAGCTCCGGCCCGTTCCAGGGCTTTCTGGACGCTCCGTAAGTTCCCCATGCCGTAATCCACGACAGCAATCGTGGGTTTCATCTCGCGACCCGGCAGCGGAGTGATCGGGCGTGGTATTTCATCCCTTCGGTTTGCGCCAGGGTCAGGGCGGCTTCCCAGCGCGACCGCTCGCTGCTTCGTGCTTTAAAACCGATCACGCTGCTGCGTTTAAGAAAGGTGGCGACCGAAAGACCGCTCGAGAACCGGGCGGAACGGTTCGTCGGCAGAACGTGAGAGGGCCCGGCCACATAGTCGCCGATGGCCGTTGGCGTAGACGTTCCGAGAAATACCGCCCCGGCGTGGCGTACTTTCGCAAGGAACCGTTCGGGTTTGGCGATCAGGAGTTCGAGATGCTCCGGGGCGATCCGGTTCACTTCCTCAAAGGCGGCGTCGAGGTTCTTCACCCGGCAAAGGTGAATGCGATTCTTGATAGAGGGGTCGATGCCTCTCCTGACTTGAGTGATCAGGGCGGCATCGGTGGAAAATAGGACCGCTCTGGCTTGCGGGTCGTGCTCGGCCTGCGCAGAGAGGTCGGCCTGAATAGCGTCCACCGGTGCGGTGCGGTCGGCGATGATAACGACCTCACTGGGGCCAGCGAGCGAATCAATACCGACTTGCCCGAAGACCTGCCGTTTGGCTTCCGTGACATAGGGATTGCCGGGGCCGACAATAAAGTCCACTGGCGGGATTCGTTCCGTCCCGTAGGCCATCGCCGCGATCGCGCCCGCTCCACCCACTCGAAAAACGGTTTCACATCCAGCGTAAGCCGCTGCCGCCAGGACTTCCGGTGTAAGGTTTTTCGGAGGGCTGGCCATGACGATACGCTGAACGCCGGCGATACGGGCGGGAATAGCGGTCATCAGAACAGTCGAAGGATAGGGAAAGCGTCCCCCGGGGATGTAGAGACCGACGCTGTCGACCGCCCGCACGAGCTGGCCCACGCGCGCGCTCCCCTGGGTCACCGTCCATTGGGTGAGCAAGCGCTTCTTTTCTTCGCGGGCAAACGATTCGATCGCGCGAGCGGATTCCTGAATCGCTTTCAGAAAAGCGGGAGAGACTTTCTTCCTGGCGTCCTTGAGCTCGCGCGCGGAAACAACCAGATCCCGCGGCTGTAGCCGGATCTTGTCAAAGCGTTGAGCGAACTCGCAAAGCGCCTTATCCCCGCGCTGGCGAACCGCTTCAATAATGGAACGGACCTGATTCGATATTTCGGGCATAGGTAGAGTGTTAATTTTATCAAAAAGACAACACGAATTTAGAGTCTATCTCAACGTCATCCCCCGCGGGTTCTGGCGGGGGATCCAATGAGTCGTTCGCATCACGATGGACCCCCGACAGCCCCGTCCTCTTGTTGATCAAATTGTCGGGGCCGTCCCGACCACTAAGAACGTCGACAAGTGACGGGACAGGGGCACTCGGGGGTGACAACCTGGTGGAGTAGGTTCTTACTCGGAAGAGCGTTTGATATGAGCGCCGACTTTCGTCAGTTTGTCCTCGATGTGCTCATAGCCACGGTCCAGGTGATAGACCCGGTGGATGGTGGTTTTCCCCTGGGCCGCCAGTCCCGCTAAAACCAGTGCGGCTCCAGCCCTGAGATCTGAAACCATAATGTCCGCGCCGGAAAGAGACGAGACCCCTTTGATAATCGCCGTATTACCGCCCTTGATTTGAATATCGGCTCCCATGCGGACGAGCTCGGGCACGTGCATAAAGCGGTTTTCAAAGACGCGCTCCGTCACCTGGCTGACGCCGTCGGCCAGCGTCATCAACGCGATCCATTGGGCCTGGAGATCGGTCGGAAAACCCGGATGAACCGCGGTCTCCATATCCACGGGCAGTATGTTCTTTGGCGCTTTGACGCGCACGGAGGTAGACTCCACCTCGATTTCAACGCCGGCTTGCCGGAGTTTCGCCATCAGGGCGACCAGGTGGTCCGGCTGCATCTTATGGAGGATGAGTTCGCCTTGTCCCATGGCGCCGGCGATCAGGTACGTTCCGGCTTCGATGCGGTCGGGAATCACCGTGTGGTCCGCGCCGTGGAGTTTGGCGACGCCTTCAATAGAAATCGTTTCCGTCCCGGCCCCTTGAATGCGGGCTCCCATGGTGTTCAGGAAATTGGCCAGATCAACGATTTCAGGTTCCATGGCCACGTTGTTCAAAACCGTGGTCCCTTCGCTGAGGGCGGCGGCCATCATGATATTTTCCGTCGCTCCGACGCTGGGAAAATCAAAATGGATGGCGGCTCCGCGCAGATGCTCCGCGTGCATCTCCACGTAGCCCTGCTCCAAAACAATCTCAGCGCCGAGGCTGCGGAAGCCGTCGAGGTGAATATTGATCGGTCGTCCGCCGATGGCACATCCTCCCGGAAGGGACACTTTGACCTGCCCCAGCCGTGCCAGAAGCGGCCCCATCACCACCACGCTGGCGCGCATGCGGCGCACGAGTTCATAAGGCGCTTCGGCATAGAGCGTTGGCCCGGCGGTGATCACCACCGCGTTCCCCTCCCGGACAATTTTCTTGCCCAGGAAAACCAAAAGCCCGATCATCGTTTCGATATCATCCAGATAAGGAACGTTTTCGATCCGGCACGCTTCATCGGAGAGGAGCGTCGCGATCAAAATTGGAAGCGCGGCGTTTTTGGAGCCGGAAATGGTGATTTCCCCTTTGAGTTTAACGCCGCCATCAATCGTTAAGATGTCCATGATTCTCCCTTTACAGCTTGAACAATCCGGGGCCAGCCCGCCAGATCTTTAAAGAGTTCAACCGAAGACCATCCCACGGTTTTTCGCAGGCACTTTTCCACGTCGGTCGACTGATCCGCGCCAATCTCTAAAAACAAAACTCCTCCGGGCCGTAGGCATTGAAGTGCCGGCTCGATCAGACGGTTAATCAGCTCAAGCCCTGATTTTCCCCCGTCCAAGGCGAGCGGCGGTTCCTGCCGGACTTCGGGTTGGAGTCCGGGCAGGTCTTCGGTGCGGATATAGGGTAGATTGGCGGCAATCAGATCCAACGGTTCCTGAAAATTACGGATTGGATCGAGAAGGTCTCCCTGCAGCCATTGGCAGCGGTCGATCACGCCACAGCGTGCGGCGTTTGCCCGAGCCTGGGCCAGCGCTTCGGACGAAATGTCGATCGCAAAAACGTGGCGCACCTTTGGGTTCCGGGCCAGCGCAATCGCGATATTGCCGGAGCCGGTACCGATATCCGCGACAATGGCCGGATGCCGGATACTCTCCAAAAAGTGTAACGCCCGTTCGACCAGAAGTTCGGTCTCGGGGCGCGGGATCAGGACCGCCGGGCTCACCTGCAGCGAATAATCCATGAATGGTTGTTCACCGACGATGTAGGCCAGCGGTTGCCGCTGGGATCGCTGCAGCGTCCAGTGCTCGATACAGGTTTGTAGTTCCGCAGACAGCGCGGTGGTCGTGTTCAAGATTAAATGGGTTTTCGGGATTTGCAGAGCGGCGGCAATCAAGAACTCCGATTCCATCCGGGCATCGGCAATCCCGGCGGCTTGCAGTGAACGGGAAGTTCTCTCCAGCGCTTCGCAGACGTTCATGACGCGTCTCCTGAGGAGGCGATCAAATCAGCCAATTGTTGCGTCTGTTCCTGCTTCCGGAGCTCTTGAATAAGAGGATCAATTTCCCCTTCCATGATAGCCGGAAGATTATGAAAGCTCGAGTTCAGGCGGTGATCGGTGAGCCGATCCTGTGGAAAATTGTAGGTTCGTATCTTCTCGCTGCGGTCTCCAGTGCCCACCTGGCTGCGTCGGTTCGCTGAAAGAGCCTGGTTTTGCTGTTCCTGAAGTTGTTCCAGAAGCCTGGAGCGCAGGAGCCGCATGGCTTTGGCACGGTTTTTAATCTGGCTGCGTTCGTCCTGACAAGCGACCACCAGTCCGGTCGGCAGATGTGTGATGCGGACAGCGCTGTCGGTTTTATTGATGTGCTGACCGCCAGCGCCGTGGGCTCGATAGGTATCGATTCGCAGTTCCGCGGGATCAATCGTGAGATCGACTTCTTCCGCTTCCGGTAAAACAGCGACGGTGGCGGTGCTGGTGTGAACGCGCCCGCTCGCTTCCGTCTCCGGGACGCGCTGGACCCGGTGAACGCCGCGTTCAAATTTAAAATGATTCCAGACCGCGTCCCCCGTGATCTGAACAATGACTTCCTTGATGGCGCCGCGTTCCCCCGGGCTGGCTTCCAGAGGTTCCACGTGGAAACCGCGCGATTCCGCGTAACGGGTATACAGGCGAAGGAGTTCAGCGGCGAAAAGCCCGGCTTCATCCCCTCCGGCCCCGGCGCGGATTTCCAGCAGGATATTGCGGTCCTCGTTCGGGTCGCGCGGGAGCAGCGCGATCCGGAGTTCCTGTTCAAGGCCGGTCAACTCCACATTCAGGTGAGCCAATTCGTCCTCGGCCATCTTTTTCATGTCCGGGTCATTCCCTTTCATAAGGGATTGAAGGCCGTGCCGGTCTTTGGAGAGTTTCTGATAAAGGATGTGTTTCTGGATGACCGGGGCCAGGCGCGCCTGTTCGCGGCTGAGCTGCTGGAAGCGCGCCGGATTGGCCGCGGTGGCCGGGTCGCTGAGCTCGTCGACGAGCCGTTCGAACCGCTGGCGGAGTTTATCTAAGTGCGTTGTGAGTTCCATGATGCCCCATCATCTGGATAGTAAAAAACAGACCGCCAGGCATCTGGCGGTCTGTTTGATAAACAAATCAGCTAATGAGCCTTGGGAGGAGCCGGAGCTTTGGTCGGCGGTCTCCCACCTTCCGGCGACCGTCCGCCGGCAGTGCTGGCGAACGCTTTCCCGCCGCTGCCCGGTTTCGCCGGAATGCGGATGGGTGCTGAACTTAATATTTTGATGTGCTTCCTGGAAAGCCCCGCTTTTTGCCCCTTGGCCATTTTGGGCGCTTCGGCTTTCTTCTTCATGGTTTCGCCGGCGGTTTTGGCGAAGCGTTTCTGGAAGCGTTCCACGCGGCCCGCGGTATCGACAAACTTCTGTCGTCCCGTAAAGAACGGGTGACAGTTGGAGCAGATTTCCAGGCGGATGCTGGGTTTGGTCGAGCGCGTCTGAAATGTGTTGCCGCAGGCGCACACGACCGTACATTCAACGTAATTGGGATGAATTCCTTCTCGCATAATAGATTCCTTTTGAATTTGTTAGCAGGGATTATATCAAATTACATGTATTTATCAGGTCTGGAGGCTGTGCCGGATTCATTGCGAATTTCATAGTGAAGATGAGGCCCAGTCGAATTTCCCGTCGAACCAACGTTTCCAATCTTTTGATACAAATGGACGCGTTGGCCTTCATGAACCAGAATCTTTGATAAATGTCCGTAACGGGTGTACTGAATGCGTCCATTGCGTAACGTATGACGGATCTCAATCATGTTCCCGTATCCGCCCATCCATCCAGCAAAGGTAACAGTTCCTGCGCGAGATAGCGTCACTGGATGTCCGTAGGGAAGAGCCAAATCGACTCCTTTATGAGCTCGTCGGACGCCAGAGATAGGATGGCGACGTGAACCGTAGGAGGAAGTGTAGCGAATTTTAGTTCCTTCTGTGAAAGGAGCTAATAAACCAGTCGGTTTGAAAGCATTCGGGAGGAATAAAACCGTGTCTGGTAAGAAGGGATATTGATCCACCCGAAGATTTGGCAAAGGAAAGTGATTGAGGGCCAAAACCTTGAGTTCATAGGAATGCCCCCCCTTGCGTCCGGCATCGTATCCGGGGGTGATGACGTGAAGCGATTCAGGTGATTTCACTGTGTAGAGAGTTCCCTTGTGATTAGGGATCTTCAGTATTGTTCCGGCGGTCGCCAGATTCTCTTCCAGATCATTGCTGCTGCGTACAGTAGATGAAAATTCTTTGTAGTACTCATAATCAATCTCTTTGAGGTGATATCGATTGGCGATGCTGGGAAGATCTTCATTCTGGCGGACCGGATAATCAGCGATCACCAAGTGATCCAGTTTGACCAAGCGGTCCAATGCCGGACGATCAACCGGCTGGTTGAGAAGCAGATCCGTCCGGTAACCGGGTGAAAAGGGCGAGGAGGCTTCGAGCGAGGTTTCGATCGCACGGATCAGCGGGATCGCCAGCATGCCGGCCAGAAGCGTGTTGATCGATAAGCGCACAATGTTCATACGTTATGAATAACAGATGCTTTTGAGGATGTCAATGCGGGACGGCAATCGGTCAGGAAACCTTTTCCATGCTGGAGGTCTCCATGGACTTCAGGAAGTCCTTGTTGGACTTGGTGGCGGAGAGCTTTTCGAGCAGTAGTTCCATGGCCTCGATGGGTGAAAGAGAAGAAAGCACTTTACGAAGGATCCAGACCTTGTTCAGCTCTTCGGGCGAGAGCAGGAGCTCTTCTTTGCGCGTGCCGGTCCGGGCCATGTCGATGGCCGGGAAGGTCCGCTTGTCCGCCAGCTTGCGGTCCAGGTAAATTTCCATGTTGCCGGTGCCTTTAAATTCTTCAAAAATGACGTCATCCATGCGGCTTCCGGTTTCCACAAGAGCGGTGGCCGCAATCGTCAGGCTGCCGCCTTCTTCGATGTTGCGCGCCGCGCCGAAGAAGCGCTTGGGGCGCTGCAGCGCGTTCGAATCCAGACCGCCGGAGAGGACGCGGCCGCTGGATGGGGTAATCGTGTTGTAAGCGCGAGCCAGACGCGTGATGGAATCCAGCAGGATCACGACGTCCTTGCCGTGTTCGACAAGACGTTTGGCCTTCTCAATGACCATTTCCGCCACCTGCACGTGGCGCTCGGCCGGTTCATCAAAAGTCGAGGAGACGACTTCCCCCTTCACGCTGCGCTGCATATCGGTGACTTCTTCCGGGCGTTCGTCAATCAGAAGGACCAGCAGCACGATTTCCGGATGGTTCGTGGTGATGGCGTTGGCGATCTTCTGCATGATGATAGTCTTCCCGGTGCGGGGCGCGGCGTTGATGAGCGCGCGCTGGCCTTTGCCGATGGGAGAAATCAGGTCAATGACGCGGGTGGTTAAATCGTCTTTCTTATTTTCCAGGGTGATGCGTTCTTCCGGATAAAGGGGTGTCAGGTTGTCGAACAGCGGACGGTCTTTGAGCATTTCCAGATCGCTGCCGTTGACCGATTTAACTTGGAGCAGGGCAAAAAAGCGTTCCTGCTCCTTGGGAGGACGGACGTAACCGGCTACGGTGTCCCCTTTGCGCAATCCAAATTTCTTGATCTGGGAGGGCGATATGTAAATGTCGTCCGGTCCGGGTAAATAGTTGTAGTTGGGGCTGCGCAGAAAGCCAAAACCGTCCGGCAGGATTTCCAGAACTCCCTCATCATAAATCAGCCCGTTTTCCTTGGCTTGCGCTTCAAGGATCTTGGCGATCAGTTCCTGTTTTCGCAGCCCGACCGGGGTTTCCAGCTTCAAATCGCGGCCCAGTTTCTGGAGTTCCGCGATCGTGAGCTTAGACAAAACGGTCAAGTCCATCTGCCGGTTGGTATCAGAAGACGCTGTTTTGCGCGTTTCTTCCGGTGGATGGCCGTTCGTCGGTTGCGGCGGCGTTGATGAAGGTTGTTCCTGGTTCAGGGTCTTAACTCTTTAGAGGTTTTTGGGATTCCAATTCCGGGTAAGCTTCGTTCGTGCTAGCCTAATTATACAGATCGCCTATTTCAAGTCAAGCGATTTTTCAAGAGTTCGATAAAACGTTTGATCTGAAGCCGTAAAAATCCCTTATCACGCGTATTCAAAATGACAATATCCGCTGAAGCCCTTTTCCGGGTCAGCGGCCACTGAGATCGGATACGGAGCAACGCTTCGCGGCGCGAAAGATGATTCCGGCGTAACAACCGTTGAATTTGCTGGCTCCGGGTGGCGTAAACCACCACGGTTTGGTCGACCAAGGGTTTCAGCCCGGTCTCCAAGAGCAGCGGGATGTCCATTGCGATCACTCCGGTATGCTGTTTTGCGAAGCGCTTCAAAGCCCTGATAACATAAGGATGGACGATCTGCTCCAGCTGTTTCCTCAAATGTGGATGTGCAAAGACTTGCTTTCCAAGGGTTCGGCGATTGATTTCCATCCGAACCCAGGATCGACCGGC